>CAYWNY010000001.1:0-103455 GCA_964459765.1 uncultured Hyphomicrobiales bacterium
CCGGCGAACTGAAAACCAAGCCGACGCAGCATTCGGTGCGCGAATTGCGCGCCATTGGCATTCAGCCCGACATTCTGCTGTGCCGTTCCGATCGGCCGATCCCGGAGAGTGAGCGCAAGAAGCTCGCACTGTTCTGCAATGTGCGCGAAAGCGCGGTGATCGAAGCGCTCGACGTCGACAATATTTATGCCGTGCCGGAGGCCTATCACACCAGCGGGCTTGACGGCGAAGTGCTCGCCGCCTTCGGCATCGAAAATCCGCCGGAACCGGATCTCACCACCTGGCATTTCATCAACGAGCGCATCCGCAATCCCGAAGGTGACGTCACCATCGCCATTGTCGGCAAGTATACCGGGATGAAGGACGCCTATAAGTCGCTGATCGAAGCGCTTTCGCATGGCGGCGTCGCCAACAAGGTCAAGGTCAAGCTCGATTGGATCGAGAGCGAAGTATTCGAGCACGAGGATCCGGCGCCGTATCTCGAACACGTCAACGGCATTCTGGTGCCCGGCGGTTTCGGCCAGCGCGGCACCGAGGGAAAAATCCGCGCCGCGCAATTCGCCCGCCAGCGTCAGGTGCCGTATTTCGGCATTTGCTTCGGCATGCAGATGGCGGTGATCGAGGCGGCACGGAATTTGTGCGGCATCGAGGATGCCAACTCGACCGAATTCGGCCCGACGCGCGAGCCGGTCGTTGGCCTGATGACCGAGTGGATGAAGGGCAACGAGCTGCAAAAACGCGGCGGTGACGGCGATCTTGGCGGGACCATGCGGCTCGGCGCCTATCCTGCTTTGCTCGCGCGCGGCAGCAAGATCGCCGACATCTATCAGGCGACGGAAATCTCTGAGCGCCACCGTCACCGCTACGAAGTCAACACCGCCTATAAGGATCGTCTCGCGCAACACGGCATGCGCTTTTCCGGGATGTCGCCCGACGGGCTATTGCCGGAAACCGTCGAATACGAGGATCATCCTTGGTTCATCGGAGTGCAGTTTCATCCCGAGCTGAAATCGCGGCCGTTCGCGCCGCATC
Organism: uncultured Hyphomicrobiales bacterium; assembly: GCA_964459765.1. GTDB lineage: Bacteria > Pseudomonadota > Alphaproteobacteria > Rhizobiales > Xanthobacteraceae > BOG-931. The sequence continues at coordinate 1,033 of CAYWNY010000001.1, forward strand.
CGCTGTTCTCCTCGTTCATCGGGGCGGCGGTCGAGCGGAGCCGGCTGGTGTAAACCGGTCGCCTGTCGCGCGGCGGGGCGTTGACCCGATCCGCCGCCGTGGTCATGGTCGCAGTCGATGAAACCGATGCCAATCCATCCGAACCCGGTCGTCGAAGCTGGCAAAGCACGCTTCGGAAATGCGTTGCCGCTTTCGCTGATCGCCGGACCGTGCGTGCTGGAAAGCCGCGCGCATGCCTTCGATATGGCCGGCGCGCTCAAGGAGATCGCGGCGCGGCGCGGCATCGGCTTGGTCTACAAATCCTCCTTCGACAAGGCGAACCGCACCAGCGGCAAGAGCGCGCGCGGCATCGGCCTCGACAAAGCGCTCGCGATCTTCGCCGAGCTGCGTCAAAAGCTCGGCGTGCCGGTGCTCACCGACGTGCACGAGCCGGATCAATGCGCCGCCGTGGCCGAGGTCGTCGACGTTCTGCAAATCCCGGCGTTTCTCTGCCGCCAGACCGATCTACTTGTCGCTGCCGCCAAGACCGGCCGTGTCGTCAACGTCAAAAAGGGCCAATTCCTGGCGCCTTGGGACATGACCAACGTCGTCCAAAAGATCACCGGCGCCGGCAATGCCAATGTGCTTGTCACCGAGCGCGGCGTTTCCTTCGGCTACAACACGCTCGTCTCCGACATGCGGGCGCTGCCGTTGCTCGCCAAGACAGGCGCGCCGGTGATCTTCGACGCCACGCATTCGGTGCAGCACCCGGGCGGGCGGGGCACGTCGTCGGGCGGCGAGCGCGGCTTCGTGCCGGTTTTGGCGCGAGCGGCGGTCGCAGTCGGTGTCGCCGGTCTTTTCATCGAGACCCACAAGGACCCCGATCGGGCGCCTTCTGACGGACCAAACATGTTGCCCCTCAAGGAGATGGAACCTCTTCTTGAGCGCTTAATGGAGTTTGATGCATTGGCCAAAAGGCCTGCTTACGGAAGCGCCAAAGCCGCTTCCAAAACCCCTTCGAAGTCGACCGCTAAAACACCGGCAAAGGCGCAAACGACGCACGGGTGACGCGCCTCTTGTAGCGCGGCCGGAAAATCCCCATCATTGGGGCATCGGCCCGGGGTGCCGCGAGGATGTCGCGGCTGAGATCACACCCGTCGAACCTGTCTGGGTCATCCCAGCGAAGGGAGCCGCGTTGACTGCGACTATTTATAAAATCACGCCCCTGAAATCTCGGCCGCGCGTCGTCATCATCGGCGCCGGCGTGATCGGGCTTGGCATTGCCTGGCGGCTCGCCGAGCGCGCCGACGTGACGCTGTTCGATCGCGGCAAGGCCGGCGCCGGCGCAAGCCATGCCGCAGCCGGCATGCTCGCCGCCTGTTGCGAGGCCGAACCCGGCGAAGAGGCGCTGGTGGCGCTCGGCCGCGAGAGCCAGGCGCGCTGGCCGGCTTTTGCGCAGGAGCTTTTGAATACAACCGGTATCGACGTCGAATTGCGGCAGGAAGGCACACTGGTCGTCGCGCTCACCGCCGACGACCAGGCGCAAATCACTCACCATTTGGAATTCCAGCGCCAGCTCGGGCTGCCGCTCGAATGGCTTTCGGCGGCTGCGACTCGCGCCAAAGAACCGCGACTCGCGGGAAAGCTCGCGGGCTCGCTGTTCTCGCCACAGGATCATCAGGTCGATAACCGCAAGCTTGCCGCAGCGCTGCGGGTCGCCGCCGAGCGAGCTGGTGTCAAAGTCTTCGAGCATCGGCCCGTCAAGGAAATCGTCGTCCAAGGCGGGCAGGCGCAAGGCGTGCGGCTCGAGGATGGCACGACTTTCGCCGCCGATGTCGTGGTGCTCGCTGCCGGCGCTTGGTCGCGCACCATCGGCGGCTTGCCGCCGGATCGCCGACCGCCGGTGCGTCCGGTCAAAGGCCAGATGCTGTCGCTGAAGATGGACGCATCCGCGCCGCTTATGTCGCATGTGCTGTGGGCGCCGGGCGTTTATCTTGTGCCGCGCCGCGATGGCCGGCTCATTGTCGGCGCCACCGTGGAAGAAAAAGGCTTTGACTCGACCGTCACCGCCGGCGGCCTGCTGACGCTTCTTGAAGCCGCCTGGCGCACGGTGCCGGCAGTCGAGGAATTGCCGATCGACGAAATTTGGGTCGGCCACCGGCCCGGCAGCCGCGATGACGCGCCGATCCTCGGGCCCGGACCGCTCGACGGTTTGTTTTATGCAACCGGCCACCACCGCAACGGCATCTTACTGGCGCCGGTGACCGCCGATGCGATGGCGAAGCTGATCCTCGACAATGTCGTCGATCCGGCGATCAAGCCGTTCCGGCTTGAGCGCTTTCTGCCGGCGCGCGCGGCCGAGTGATTTTTTGGAGCGCCCATGACGCAAGCCGCAACCAATGAAGGCTCGATCGAAGTGAACGGTGAAACCGAGCCACTTGCCGCCGCCACGCTGGAAATTTTACTGCAGGAGAAGGCCGTCGATACCGAGCAGAAGGGCATCGCGGTAGCGCTCAACGGCACGGTGGTGCCGCGCTCGTCCTGGCGCGAAACCAAATTGCGATCCGGCGACACGATTGAGATCGTGCGCGCGCGGCAGGGAGGGTAGGCAAGATGGCCGATCCGCTGATCATTGCCGGACAGGAACTCGGCTCGCGCCTGTTCCTCGGCACCGCCGGTTATCCCAACCGCAAAATCATGCTCGACGCTGTCGAAGCGAGCGGCACAGCCATGGTGACGGCGTCGATCCGCCGCATCAGCCTCGCCGGCGACGACGAGAGCCTGATCGATCTTCTGACCGGCCGCGTGCGCTTTCTCCCCAACACCGCCGGTTGCCAGACCGCCAAGGACGCGGTGCTCACCGCCGAGCTTGCGCGCGAGGCCCTCGACACCAATTGGATCAAGCTCGAGGTGATCGGCGATCGCGAACTGCTTTATCCCGACGTCGAGGAATTGGTGCGCGCGACGGAAACGCTGGTCGCCAAGGGATTTGTCGTCCTGCCCTACTGTACCGAGGATCCGGTAACCTGCCGCAAACTTGTCGACGCTGGCGCCGCCGCGGTTATGCCGCTCGGCTCGCCGATCGGCTCCGGCTTAGGCATTTCCAATCCGCATTTGATCGAGCTTGTGTGCACTCGCTCGCCGGTGCCGGTGGTACTCGATGCTGGCATCGGCACCGCCTCCGACGCGGCGTTCGCCATGGAGCTCGGCTGTGCCGCCGTGCTGTTGAACACCGCGGTGTCGAAAGCGCGCGATCCGGTGCTGATGGCCAAAAGCATGCGCGCCGCGGTCGAGGGCGGCCGGCTGTCGCGACTGGCAGGGCGCATTCCCAAGCGCCCGCACGCCGAACCTTCAAGCCCGCAATTGGGGCTCGTCGGCACGTAGGTTGTTCCCACGCGTTACGATGCGGGAGCCGTGGCCAGCATCTCCCGCACCATCGGAATGACCTTGGTGCCGTAAAGCTCGATGCAATGCATTAGCTTGTCGTGAGCGAGTGTGCCGGCCGAGTATTTCAGATCGAAGCGAACGATGCCGAGCGCTTTTGCCGTTTTGGCAATCTTGCGCGCCACGGTTTCCGGCGAGCCGACATGCAGCGCGCCGCGTTCGACTTCCTGCGTGAAAGTAGCGCGCTCCATCGGCGGCCAGCCACGCTCGCGGCCGATCTTGTCATGCATGGCTTTATAGCCCTGCCAATATTCCTCGCGCGCCTGTTCATCGGTATCGGCGACAAAGCCCGGCGAATGCACGGCGATCGGGAGCGCCGGCTTGCCGAGCTCCGCGAAGGCGCGGTGATAGAGATCGACGTACGGCTTAAAACGCGCCGGATCGCCGCCAATGATGGCGAGCGCCAACGGAAATTCGTAAGTCGCCGCGCGCACGACCGACTCCGGACTGCCGCCGACGCCCACCCACACATGTAAAGGTTCGCCCTCGATCGGTGGGAACACGTGCTGGTTCTTCAACGGCGGCCGCAGCCTGCCCTCCCAGGTGACGGGATTCGAGCGCACCAGCGCCGCAAACAGATCAAGTTTCTCTTCGAACAGGACCTCATATTGATTGAGGTCGTAGCCGAATAGCGGAAACGACTCGATGAACGAACCGCGGCCGACCGTTACCTCGGCGCGTCCGTTGGATATGCCGTTGATGGTTGAAAAGCGCTCAAAGACCCGGATCGGATCGTCGGATGAGAGCACGGTCACCGCCGAGCCGAGCCTTATCATTTTCGTGCGCGCGGCAATGGCCGCCAGCACGATTTCAGGCGCTGAGACGGCAAAGTCCGCACGGTGATGCTCACCAACGCCGAAGACGTCGACGCCGACCTGGTCGGCGAGAACGCCTTCCTCAACCACGTCGCGCAGCACTTGCGCATGCGACAGCTGTTTGCCGTCCGGGCCGATGGTGATGTCGCCGAACGTGTCTAGTCCGAACGCAAATTCCCGGGCCAACTCCTGTGCCGACTCTTGTGCCATACCTTGTCAATTCGCCTTCCTCTCCGGCTGCCGTCCCGCAGGCGTTTACAATGGGTGACAGGTAAGGCCGGGACAATGTCGGCGCAACCAGCCCGCTGGTCGGGACGAATGCCGGGAATTTGGTCGGATCGGCGCTAAAACAGGCTCGTTAAGGCTGCGACATTGCGCAATTGACGGACGCCCATCTTTAGCTTGATTAGGGGGAGCGAGCGCGGTCAAATCCGCGCTCTCGGGTAAGCAAAGCTCGCGACGATTTCTGGGGAAACGCCTCCGCACGCGATATGTGCGGCAATCAGACGGATGCACACGATGATCAGAGCAGGATGTATTGTCGCAACCGCGCTGGCGCTGATGACCGGCTCCGCTTTGGCGCAGGCCAAGACCATCAAAATCGGCTTCGTCAGCACTTTCAGCGGCCCGACCGCCGTCATCGGCAACGATATGCGCAATGCCTTTGAGCTCGGCCTCGACCATATGGGGCGCAAGCTCGGCGGCCTGCCGGTGGAGGTGATCTACGAGGACGACACGCAAAAGCCCGACGTCGGCGTGCAGAAAACGCAGAAGCTGATCGAGTCCGACAAGGTCGATTTCATTGTCGGCTACATCTGGTCGAACGTGCTGTTGGCGTCGCTCAAGCCGCTTGTCGACTCCAAGACCGTCACAGTCGTGACCAATGCCGGCGCTTCCGCCTTCGCCGGCGAATTGTGCTCGCCCTACGTATTCTCGACCTCATGGCAAAACGATCAGACGCCCGAAGCCATGGGGATGTACATGAATCAGAAGGGCGTGAAGTCGGTCTTTCTGATCGGTCCGAATTACGCCGCCGGAAAGGACATGCTCGCCGGCTTGAAGCTCACCTACAAGGGTCAGGTGGTCGGCGAAGAATATACGCGCTGGCCGGACCAGCTCGATTTCTCCGCCGAATTGTCGAAGGCGCGCGCTTCCGGCGCCGAGTCGATCTTTGTCTTTTATCCCGGCGGCGCCGGTGTGCAGTTCGTGACCCAATACACGCAGTCCGGCCTCAAAGGACAGATTCCGCTCTATCAGGTCTTCACGATCGACGAATTGTCGATCCCGCGGCTGAAGGACCTCGCGCTTGGTGTCCCGGGCGCGCAGGAGTGGGTCAATGACCTGCCGAACGACGCTAACAAGAAATTCGTCGCCGACTACATCGCCAAGTACAAACTGCGGCCATCCTATTACGGCGCGCAAACCTATGACGCCGTGGGCCTGCTCAACAGCGCCGTGACCGCGGTTCACGGCGACCTGTCGAAGAAAGACGAAATGCGCAAGGAAATGGAAAAGGCCGACTTCAAATCAGTGCGCGGTCCCTTCAAGTACGGCAACAATCATATCCCGATTCAGAATTTCTACCTGCAGGACGTGGTCAAGCAGGGCGACGATTACGTACTCAAGACCGGCGCCACCATTATCGAAAACGACCAGGATCGATTCCACGACAAATGCCCGATGAAGTAATATCGTCGGCGCTGTTCCCCAAACATCATCGCGAGGCGTGCGCAAAGCGTGCTTCGCTATGCTATGACCGCACCCTAGGGTGACGGACGACGATGCTTTATTTCATCGAACAATGTTTGAACGGCGTGCAGCTGGGCATGTTGTTGTTTTTGCTGGCCGCTGGTTTGACGCTGGTGTTCGGCATTATGGATCTGGTCAATCTGGCGCATGGTTCGCTGTACATGCTCGGCGCCTATTTCGCCGCCACGATTGCCACATTGACGGGAAGCTTCACCCTGGCGGTCGTCATCGCGGTGATTGGCTCGCTCATCGTCGGGATGGTGCTCGAGGTCGTGGCGATAAGGCCGCTTTACCGCACCGACCATCTCAACCATGTGCTCGGCACCTTCGGGCTGTTGCTGTTTTTCAACGAACTCGTGCGGCTCATCTGGGGACCAGCCGGACGGACATTATCCCTGCCGCCGGAAATGTTGACCGCGGTCGAGATCGTCCCGGGCGTTTATTATCCGCTCTATCGCTTGGTGATTATCCTGGCGACACTCCTGATCGCCGGCATGCTCTACGTCGTGGTGATGCGCACGCGGCTCGGCATGCTGGTCCGCGCCGGCGCGTCCAACCGCGAAATGGTCGGCGCACTCGGGGTCAACATCAAACTCCTTTACACGCTGGTCTTTGGACTGGGCGCCGCGCTCGCCGGCTTCGCCGGGGTGATGCAGGCGCCGATCCTCACCGTGCAGATCGGCATGGGCGAGAACATCCTCATCCTCGCCTTCGTGGTGATCATCATCGGCGGTATCGGCTCGATCCGCGGCGCGTTTGTGGCCGCGGCCATTGTCGGCCTCATCGATACCCTGGGCCGCGCCTTTCTGCCGGATGCCTTGCACGCACTGTTGAGCAACAACGCCGCACAGACGTTGGCGCCGGCACTGTCGTCGATGTCGATCTACATGCTGATGGCGCTGATCCTGGTGGTGCGGCCGCAAGGATTATTCCCGGCGGCGAGCCGATGACGGTTTCGTTCGATCCTTCGCTCGCCGCGAAATCGGCGCCAGTGCTCACGCCGCGCAATACGGTGACCGCGGCTCTCCTGGTGATCCTGGCTTTGCTGCCGGTTTATGTGGCCGTCACCGGCAATATGTTTCTCATGACACTGTTTACCCGCATTCTGATCCTGGCGATTGCGGCGGTGAGCCTCAACCTGATCATGGGTTACGGCGGCATGGTCAGCTTCGGCCATGCCGCTTACCTCGGCATCGGCGGCTATGCGGTCGGCATCCTCGCAAAGGAGGGCATCGGGACCGGCTTCGTCCAGTGGCCGGTTGCCATCGCGGCTTCCGCGCTGTACGCGCTTGTCGTCGGCGCGCTCAGCCTGCGCACACGCGGCGTCTACTTCATCATGATCACGCTGGCGTTTGCGCAAATGATCTATTACGTCGCCATCGGGCTCGACCGCTATGGTGGCGACGACGGCCTGACGATCTACAAACGCAGCAGCTTTGCCGGGCTCATCGATCTTAACAACAAGACGTTGTTCTATTATCTGTGCTTCGCGCTGTTGTTGGCGAGCATCTATCTGGTCGCCCGGCTCGTCAATTCGCGCTTTGGCCTCGTCATCCGCGGCGCGCGCTCCAATGAGCGCCGCATGCGCGCCATCGGATTCCCGACCTTCCGCTACAAGCTCGTGTGCTTTGTAATCGCCGGCGCGCTGTGCGGGCTCGCAGGGGCGCTCCTTGCCAACCACACCAGCTTCATCAGCCCGGCGCTGATGCATTGGACGCGGTCCGGAGACCTTATTGTCATGGTAGCACTGGGCGGGCTCGGTACGCTGTTCGGCCCGCTGATCGGGGCAGTGACTTTTCTGCTTCTGGAAGAGGGCCTGTCGCGGCTTACCGAATATCCCAATCTCATCCTTGGGCCGATTTTGCTCTTGGTCGCGATCTATCTACACGGCGGTATCGAAGGTCTCCTCGAAGGCCGGCGCCGTGGCTAGACCGCTACTACAAATCGAAGGAGTGACCAAGCGCTTCGGCGGTGTAACGGCGGCCGATTCAATCTCGCTCGAAATCCCCGATGGTGAGTTCCACGCGATCATCGGCCCAAATGGCGCCGGTAAGACGACGCTGATCAGCCTGCTCGCCGGAGAACTGGCCTGTCAAAACGGTACCATCTGGTTCGACGAACGCAATGTCACCGCGCTCCCAGTCTACCGCCGCAGCCGGCTTGGGTTGGCGCGGTCGTTCCAGATCACCTCGCTGTTTCGCGACTTCACGGCCCTCGACAATGTCGCGCTCGCTGTGCAGGCGCACCGCGGCCACTCGTTTCGCTTCTGGCGCGACGCGCGCACAGAGGTAGAATTGCGCGAGCCGGCGCTGGCCGCGCTCGACCGCGTCGGGCTTGCCGACCGCGCCAATGGGCGCGTCGAGAAGCTTAGCCACGGCGAGCTTCGGCAGCTGGAAATCGCCATGGCGCTTGCCAGTGGACCAAGGCTGCTGCTGCTTGACGAACCGATGGCCGGGATGGGACCGGACGAATCCGCGCGCATGGTGGCGATGCTGCGCGAGCTCAAAGGCGGCGTGACCATCCTCCTGATCGAGCACGATATGGAGGCGGTCTTCGCCCTCGCGGACCGAATGACTGTTCTGGTCTATGGCCGCATTATCGCCAGCGGCAAACCCGAAGCCATCCGCGCAGACCCGGCCGTGCGCCAAGCCTATCTGGGCGAGAAAGACGCCGACAAAAAGCAGGCGTCATGAGTAACGCGTCGCCGCTTCTGGAAATCGCTGATATCGAAACGAGCTATGGCTCAAGCCGCGTACTGTTCGGCATCTCGCTCACCATCGCTGCCGGTGAAATGGTGTCGCTGATGGGCCGAAACGGCATGGGCAAGACCACGACCGTACGCTCGATCATGGGCCTGACACCGCCCGCGGCGGGCTTGATCCGTTTCGGCGGTAAGGAAATCCACGGACTGCCGGCTTATCGCATCGCTAAGCTCGGGCTCGGCCTTGTGCCCGAGGGGCGCCAAGTCTTCCCCAACCTGACCGCGCGCGAAAATCTGGTGGCGACGGCGGCAAACCGTAACGGCGCCACCAGCCCATGGACCATCGCCAAGGTGTTTGCGCTGTTCCCGCGGCTTGCCGAGCGCGCCAATTCGATGGCCAACCTTTTGTCCGGCGGCGAGCAGCAAATGCTGGCCATCGGCCGCGCGCTGCTGACCAATCCGCGCCTCCTCATTCTCGACGAAGCCACCGAAGGGCTGGCGCCTCTGGTGCGCGACGAGATTTGGCGTTGCCTGGAATTGCTGCGCAGCACCGGGCATTCGATTTTGGTCATCGACAAAAATGTCGACACGCTCACCCGCATTGCCGATCGGCACTACATCATCGAGCGGGGCCGCGTGGTCTGGAGCGGAAACTCGCAATCGCTCGCGCAGGCGACCGATATTCAGCACCGCTATTTGGGTGTGTGACGCCCAAACCCAGGCTTGGCGAAAGCCGCCTACCAAGCGATAAAATAATCGAAAAGGGGAGGGAGCGATGTTCAAGGATGGATTGTTGCGCGGCCGTCGCATTCTGGTCACGGGTGGCGGCACCGGGCTCGGCAAAGGCATGGCGGAGAAATTCCTGGCCCTCGGCGCCGAGCTTTTCATCTGCGGTCGCCGCAAATCGGTTTGCGATGAGACCGCCGCCGAACTGATGGGCAAACATGGCGGCAAGGTCACAGCTTACGGCGTCGATATTCGCGACGCGGCGGCGGTCGATGCGATGATCAGCGATATCTTCGCCGGCGGCCCGCTCACCGACCTGATCAACAATGCCGCCGGCAATTTCATCTCCCGTACCGAAGATTTGAGCCCGCGCGGCTTTGACGCCGTCGCCAATATCGTCATGCACGGCACCTTTTACGTCACGCACGCGGTGGGCAAGCGCTGGATCGCCGGCAAACATCGCGGCAACGTCGTCTCGATCGTGGTCACGTGGATTTATAACGGCAGCCCTTATGTTGTACCGTCGGCGATGAGCAAATCGGCGATCCACACCATGACCATGTCGCTTGCCACCGAATGGGCCGGTCACGGCATCCGCCTCAACGCCATCGCGCCCGGCGTCATTCCGACCGAAGGCGCCAGCAAACGCTTAAGCCCGGGCTCGGGACCGACCGAGCGCACCGAACGCACCAACCCGATGGAGCGGGTGGGGCGCATGGAGGAGCTGCAGAACCTGGCGACTTTTCTGATTGCCGACGGCTGCGAATGGCTGACCGGGCAGACCATTACGCTCGACGGCGGGCAGTGCAACGCCAATGGCGCCAGCTTCTACGATTTGCGCCATTGGACCGACGAACAATGGCAGGCAGCGCGCGAAGCGATCAAGGCGCAGAACGAGAAAGATCGCGCGCTACGGTCGGCTTAAGTGGCCGCCGTAACGCTGCGGGCGACTTTATAACCGGCCTTTTCCCGATCCCAGGTCGCGGCGGTAACGCCGCGCTCGCGCAGCTTATATTTGGTCACTTTGCCACTCTCGGTCACCGGGAGTGCCTCGACGAATTCCACATAGCGCGGTACTGCGAAGTAAGGCATGCGCGGCGTGCAGAAATCGAGCAACGCCGCCGGCGAGATTTTCGCGCCCGCCCGCAGCACGATTGCGGTCATGACCTCATCCTCGGCCAGTTCCGAGCGCACCGGAAACACCGCGACATTTTCCACGGCAGGGTGATGCAGCAGCACCTGTTCGACTTCATAGGAGGAAATGTTCTCGCCGCGGCGGCGGATCGCGTCCTTCATGCGGTCGATGAAGCGGTAGAAGCCGTCGGCCTCGCGCACCACGCGGTCACCGGTGTGGAACCAGAGGTTACGCCAGGCCTCCACGGTCTTGTCCGGCATGCCGAAATAACCGGTGGCGAAAGCGAATGGCTCATCTGCCCGCAACACCAATTCGCCGGCTTCGCCGTCCGGCAATTCGTTGTCTTGGCTGTCGACAACGCGCGCAGCAAAGCCAGGCAAAACCCGCCCCATCGAGCCGGGCCTCTGCTCGGCAAGCGCGGCCCCCATGATGCAATTGGCTTCCGTCGAACCGTAGCCGTCGAGGAGCCCGAAGCCGAAGCGCTCTCGAAATTGCGCGTGAAACGGCGCCGGCACTGCCGGCGCCAGCGCCACGCGAACCTTATGCGCGCGATCGGCGCCGTTTGGCGGTTGCGCCAACAGGATCGGCACCATTGCGCCGAGGACGTAGGTCACGGTCGCCTGATGCCGCGCTAGCCCTTCAAAAAACCCCGAAGCTGAAAAGCGCGGCTCGGCCACCAGACTTGCGCCATTGAGCAGTGCTTGGAAAAAGCTGTTGAGCGCGTTGGTGTGGAACATCGGCAGAGTGGTCATCAGGACGTCGCCGTCGCGTACGCCGAGCAATGTTCCAGTGTAAACCGCCCACCAGAAATACTGGGCGTGCGGACAACACACCCCCTTGGATGGGCCAGTCGTTCCGGAAGTGTAGAGAATGGCAAAAGTGTCGCCAGGCTCGACCGGATGCGCCGGCACCGCCTTTGCCAGCGGCGGGAATGGGGCAACATGCAGACTAGGCAAGTCGTGGGCTTGATCGTCGCCGACCAGCCAGACTGAGGACAGCACGATCCGGCTGTGGTCGAGTGCTACGAGGACGGGTGCCAAGGACCCCTCGATCACGATTAGGCGCGCGCCACAATTGCCAAGAATGTGCTCAAGCTGCGCGCCGCGCGAGGCGGTATTGATCGGAACCACGATGGCGCCAAGCCATGCACAACCGAGGATCGTGAACAACAATTCGGCGCGGTTGCCGCACATCAGCGCGACGCGGTCGCCGGCCATGACGCCGGCGGCCGCGAGCGCGCCGGCGTAGCCGGCGGCCGCCGCGGCCGTTTCGGCGTAGCTCATGGTCACGCCGCTAATCGTTACCAGCCGGCGTTGCCCATGCCGCTCTGCCTGGCGCACGAGCATCGTCGGCACAGTGCGCTCGGCCGGCGGGAAAAGCTCGGGCAGGGGAACCGTTTGCCCTGCCTCGAACGGCATGGTCTCAAGCATCGATGCGGTCTCCAACGGCGCGACATTAATTTACCACGACGCGGGCTAGCGCGATAATTGTTTTAGGCTTAAAGTATTGTCCGGATCGCGCGTTAGGAAGGACCAGCTGTTGCCCGAAGATCGCGAAATCGAGGTCGTGCTCAAGCGTTCCGGCCTGACCTTCATTGTGCCGCCGGACAAGAGCATCCTCCAAGTTCTGATCGAAGAGGCGGTCGATCCGCTATACGATTGCCAGCGCGGCGAATGCGGCATCTGCCAGGTCGCCGTGCTTGAGGGCGAGCCCGATCACCGCGATCACATCTTGAGCGATGCGGAGCGCGCCGAGAACAAGGTGATGCAAATTTGCGTATCGCGAGCCAAGACCTCACGGCTGGTTCTGGATCTTTAAGGGTAGCGTGCGGCAAAAGCGGCGAGGGGCGTTGACCTAGATCATACTGCCGAACGAAGAGCGGTAATAGGAGACGAGCATGAACCGGCATGAAAGCCGATACAACGGTAACGCCGCGGCGGTGCATGATCTGGTCCGCGAGACCGAAGTCCATCGCGATGTCTACATCGACCAGGAAGTCTTCGACCTGGAGATGGAGCACCTGTTCGCCAATACCTGGATCTATGTCGGCCACGACAGCCAGGTCCCCAATGCCGGCGATTACTATGGCACCACCATCGGCAAACAGCCGGTCCTGATGGTGCGCCACACCGATGGCGTCGTGCATGTCCTCTACAACCGCTGCCCGCACAAGGGCACGCGCATCACCATCGACACCTGCGGCAATGCCGGGAAATTCTTCCGCTGCCCCTATCACGCCTGGTCGTTCAAGACCGACGGCTCGCTGCTCGCGATCCCGTTGCGCAAGGGTTACGAGAATACCGGCTTCGAACAAAGCCACAGCGCCAAGGGCATGGCCCCGGTCCGTCATGTGAAAAATTATCGCGGTTTCATCTTCGCCAAGATGAACGACGTCGGGCCCGGCTTCGAAGACTACTTCGGCGAAAGCCTCTCCACGATCGACAATATGGTGGATCGCTCGCCGGCCGGGCGGCTCGAAGTCGCCGGCGGCGTGCTGCGTTATATGCACAATTGCAATTGGAAGATGCTGGTCGAAAATCTGACCGACACTTGCCACCCGATGGTCGCGCACGAATCCTCGGCTGGAACCGCAATCGAGGTGTGGAAGAAGATGGCGCCAGGCGCCAACAAGAAGCATCCGGCAGTCGAGATCTACGCACCGTTTATGTCGGCTTACGAATTCTTCGAGAAAATGGGTATCCGCGTTTGGCGCAACGGTCACGGCCATACCGGCGTGCACCACTCTATCCATTCCGACTATTCGGCCATTCCGGGTTATTTCGACCAAATGGTCGCCACCTATGGGGAGGCGCGCGCGAAAGCGATCCTCGACGAGAACCGTCACAACACCTCGTACTTTCCGAATTTCACCGTCAAGGGTCCGATCCAGTCGATCCGGCTGTTCAAGCCGCTGGCGCCCGACAAGACACTCGCCGAGTCCTGGACCTTCCGGTTGGTCGACGCACCTGACGCGCTGCTCGAGCGCACGCTCACCTATAATCGTCTCGTCAACGCGCCGACCTCGATCGTCGGCCATGACGACCTCGAAATGTACGAACGCGCCCAGGAAGGCTTGCACGTCGACGCTAACCCGTGGGTCAATATCCAGCGTCTCTACGACCCGTCCGAGACCGAACGCGAGACCGCGGAGATCAACGGCACCTCGGAATGGCAGATGCGCAATCAATTCCGCGCCTGGTCGAAATTCATGACGATGTCGATGTGACGGCCGCCCGCGATGACGTCGCCCACCGACCAGGAGCTAATAGGTTTTGTCGTGCACGAAGCGCGGCTGATCGATCAGCACCGTTTCGAGGAATGGCTCGATCTGTTCGCCGACGACGCCTATTACTGGATGCCGCTCGAATGGGGACAGACCGATCCGCGGCTATCGACCTCGCTGCTTTACGAGGACAAGCTCCTGCTGCGCATCCGCGTCGAGCGCCTCAAAGGCAACCGCACCTTCTCCCAAAAGCCGAAAAGCCGCTGCCATCACGTCCTGCAGACCCCGCAAATCGACAAACGCGACGAAGCCGGCAACGAATACGTCACCTGGACGCCTATGCATTACGTGGAGACGCGCCTCGATGAGCAGGATCTCTATGCGGCGTGGGTGACCCACACGCTGACCACGGTTGGCGGCCTGCTGAAAATCAAATTGAAACGTGTCGATCTGGTCAATTGCGATGCCGCGCTGCGCAGCATCCAGTTGTTTATGTGAGATGCGACCGTGAGCGCCCGCCCGGTCGCGCTAGTCACGGGCGGGAGCGCCGGCATTGGCGCCACGATTTGCCGCCGCATGATCGCCGCCGGGTATGACGTGGTGTCGCTGGCCCGGCGCCGGCCCGATTGGCGCGATGCGGCGCTGCACGCGGTCGAGGTCGACCTTGCCGATGCGCGGGCGACCGAACAAGCTGCCACAGGCGTCGCCCGGCAGTTTAACGTCGGCACGATGGTCCACAACGCCGGTGTCATCCGGCCGAATCTCCTCGCCGAGGTGCGCCAAGAGGACCTCGCCGAACTGACGCAACTGCATCTCGGCGCCGCGATCTTGCTGGTGCAGGCGCTGCTGCCCGTGATGCGCGAACGAAAATTCGGCCGCATCGTGCTGATGTCGTCGCGCGCCGCACTCGGGCTGCCGACGCGCACGGTCTATTCTGCGACCAAAGCGGGCATGATCGGCATGGCGCGGACATGGGCGCTGGAATTGGCGCCGTTCGGTATCACGGTGAATGTCGTAGCCCCCGGCCCGATCGGCGACACAGAGATGTTCCGCGAGGTCGTTCCCACCGGCAGCGAACGCGAAGCAGCGATCGCCAAATCTATTCCGGTCGGCCGGCTGGGCACGAGCGACGACGTTGCGCGCGCCGTGCTGTTCTTCGCCGACCCGCAAAATTCATTCGTGACCGGGCAAGTGCTCTATGTCTGCGGCGGGGCCAGCGTTGCGAGTTTCAGTTTGTAGGCGATCCCACGAGGAACGGTGCTCCATGCGAATCTGGTATCAAAGCTATGTCGACGAGGAACACGGCAAGATTTATTGGGATAGCTTGCGCAAGCATCTCGCTGCGATTGTCGACCCCGGCACCACGGTCGACATCAAGGGCATCACTCCGCACGACAATTACGCGCATCCGATCGTCGAATTTCGCTGCGCGCGCGAAGTCATCTGTAATGCGGTTCGGGCCGAACGCGAAGGCTACGACGCCTTTATCATCGGTCATTTCCAGGACGCCGGCCTCTACGAGGCGCGCTCGGTCGTCGACATTCCGGTGGTTTCGCTCGGCGAAGCCTCGATGCTTCATTCCTGCCAGCTTGGGCAGAGGAGCGGCATCGTCACCATTAATCCGCGCTACATTTCCTGGTTTCACCATCAGATCGGCAAATACGGACTCGAAAAGCGTGTCACCGGCGTCCACGCCATGACCTTTGAGCCGGGCCAGATTTTGAAGGCTTACGAATCGGAGGCGCTCGCCGTCGACGTCGAAAAACTTTTCGCCGCCCAGGCCAAACCGCTGGTCGCAGCCGGCTGCGACGTGCTCATTCCCGGCGGTGGCATCCCCATGCTGCTGTTTGCGCCGATCCAAGGCCACGCCGTCGACGGGGCGCCGGTGATCAACGGCATTCCGATCGTGGTGAAGATGGCCGAACTCGCCGTCAAACTGAAGCGGTTGACCGGGCTCTCCGTCAGCCGTGTCTCGGATTACGTCAAGCCGCCACCCGAGATCATCGAAGAGTTCATGGCGAACCCTAAGGGCTTGTGATCAACAAGCCTTCACTGCAGCAGCGTCCACTTGCCGTCGACGAGCTTCACCAGCACCAACGCCCGCTTATCAACGCCGAAACTGTTGCCCGGATGGAAATTATAAACGCCGTGCGTGCCGACCACGTCCTTGGCACTGACCAGCGCGTCGCGCAGCGCAGTGCGGAATTCCGGAGTGCCGGGTTTGGCGCCGGTCGCGAGCGCGCGCTTGACCGAATCCAGGAGTACCAGCCAGCCGTCGAAAGCGTACGGACCGAATGCTCCGCGTGCCGGCTCGTTGTTCGCCTTCTGATAAGCCGCCTGATAGTCCATCGACATTTTTTTGGTTGGGTAGGTGTCAGGCAGCTGTTCGGCCACCACGATCGGGCCGGTCGACGCGATCACGCCTTCGACCGACGGGCCGCCAACGCGCACAAAATCCGGATTGATGAGGGCGGGCGTTCCGTAAATCTCTTTGGTATAGCCACGCTCACGCAAGGCAATGAAGGGCAGCGCGCCCGGCGTTCCCGACCCGCCGGTCATCACTGCGTCGGGCGCGGCGGCGACGATGTGCAGCGCCTGCGCGGTGACCGACGTGTCGGTGCGTGTGAAGCGCTCGTTGGTCACGATCTTGATGTCGTCGGTCGGCGCGGACCGTTCCAGACCGCCGTAGACGAGATCGCCCCAGCCGTCGCTATAACCGATATATCCGACGGTCTTGACCCCGGCTTCCTTCATATAATCGACGACCACCGACACCATCAAATCCGGCGGCTGCGGTATCGATATCATCCACGAACCGGGCTCGCCGGGCATGTTCACCGGCGAGAGCGTAATGCACGGCACCTTCAGTTCGTGGCAAACGGCGGTAATGGCAATCGAGCTCGGCGTTGAGCCAGAACCGAGCAGCACGTCGATCTTGTCCTGCTCGATCAGTTTGCGGGCGTTTCGTGTCGCGTTCGAAGGGTCGGTGGCGTCGTCGAGCTGAATGAGATTGAGTTTCGTGCCATCGACCTCGTCCTTGTAGGCGACGCCCGCTGCCGTCCCCTTGGCATAGGGAATGCCGATCGAGGCGCCCGGGCCGGTCATGGCTGTGATCAGGCCGACGTTGATTTCGGCGGCCTCGGCGGGAAGCGTTGCGAGCGCAAAGGATACAGTCGCCGCGACGCCGGTAAAACGCAAAAAATTGTTCACGACACCCTCCCGAAAGACCGGCGAAAGTCGCCGCAACCGTGTTTCGTCACTGCTCAGAATGCCGCAAAACTTTAGGCTTGAAACAATTGGTCCGCAATGGTTTTGTTGAAATCGACCTTGGCGCGGCGAAGACGGAATGTCGCGGGTTCGCCGCCGCATCACGCCCGCCGATGGAGGAATGTCGTGCGATCGATTGCGCCGCAAAGCTGAAGGCGGCAACGCGCGCATGACGCCCGATATCGCTCTCATCCTCGGCATCGACGGCATCGCGACCGGATCGATCTACGTCCTGGTCGGGTTGGGCCTCGTGCTGATCTTCTCGGTGACGCGCGTGGTGTTCGTGCCGTTCGGCGACATCGTCGCTTTCTCGGGGCTGACGCTTGCCGCGATGCAACTCAATCGCATGCCCGGCACGATCTATTTGCTCGCCACGCTCGCGCTGCTGGCCTGTGTCATCGAAGTCGTCCACCACCTGTGGCGCCGTCAGCCGCAACGGATGGTGCGCGGCCTGGTACTCTATGGACTCTTGCCGCTGGTTCCGGCGGCGATCGCCTGGTTAACCGCCGGGATGAGTATGCCGGCGTTCGTACAGATCCTCCTCGCCATTGCGCTGGTCGCGCCGATCGGGCCGCTGATCGAGCGCATCGCACTGCGGCCGCTGGCCGACGCTTCGGTCCTGCTTTTGCTAATTGTGTCCGTGGCGCTGACTTTTGGGCTGTCCGGTCTCGGTTTGCTGTTCTTCGGCGCTGAAGGTTTCCGCACCAAGCCGCTGACCAACGAGATTTTCCGGCTCGGCAGCGTAACCATGACCTCACAGACACTGCTGATGCTGGCGAGCGCCGCGGTGTTCAGCTTGTTGCTGTTTGTTTTCTTCGAGCACACGCTCGCCGGCAAAGCACTGCGGGCGACCTCCATCAACCGCGTCGGCGCGCGCATCGTCGGCATTCGCCCTGCCGGCACTTCGGCACTGGCGTTCTTGCTCGCCTCGCTGCTAGCAGCCATTTCCGGAATTCTTATCAGCCCGGTCACGACGCTCTACTACGATTCTGGGTTTATCATTGGGCTGAAAGCGTTCGTCGGCGCCATCATCGGCGGTCTCGTCAGTTATCCGGGGACCGCAATCGGAGCGCTGTTTGTCGGCGTGCTCGAAAGCTTCGCGTCGTTCTGGAATTCGTCGCTCAAGGAGGTGGTGGTCTTTAGCCTCCTCATCCCGGTCATGTTGCTGCGCTCGCTGTCGCTCGCCCAGGTCGATGAGGAAGACGAGGAGGTGCAGGGATGAGCCGCACCACCGCTTATCTCGTGACGATTGCCATGATCGCGATGCTGGCCACCGCGCCGTTGTGGGTCGCTGAGTTCACCATCACCTTGCTCAACTATATTGGCATCTATGCGCTGGTAGTGCTTGGCGTCGTTCTCTTGACCGGCGTCGGCGGCCTGACGTCGTTCGGGCAGGCGGCCTTCGTCGGTATCGGCGCTTACGCCACGGCGTGGCTGACGACCGCGCAAGGTGCTTCGCCTTGGCTTGGTCTTGTCTTCGCGCTGGTCGTGACGGGCGCGGTCGCGGCGCTTCTCGGTGCGGTGACGCTCCGGCTCGGCGGCCACTTTTTGCCGCTTGGCACCATCGCCTGGGGTCTGGCGATCTATTTTTTGTTCGGCAATATCGAGGGGCTCGGTCGGCACAACGGCATGGCCGACGTGCCGCCGATTTACATCGGCTCGGTGTCGCTCGAACCAAACAGCGCCATCTATTATTTGATCTGGGTAATGCTGGCGCTGGCGATGCTCCTTGTCGCCAATCTTCTTCAGTCTCGAGAAGGCCGCGCCATCCGTAGCCTGCGCGGCGGCGCGGTGATGGTGGAAAGCCTCGGCATCAACGTCTTTCGCGTCCGGCTGATCACGTTTGTCGTCGCCGCTCTGCTGGCGGCCGTCTCCGGCTGGCTCTACGCCCACATGAGCCGGTTCGTCAGCCCGACCCCGTTCGATGTGCGCATGGGCATCCAGTATTTGTTTATGGCGATCCTCGGCGGGTCGGGCCAGATTCTCGGCGCTGTGGTCGGCGCGGCGCTGCTGACCGTGCTCACCAACGCGCTACAGGATATTCTGCCGCGCTTTTCGGCCAATGGCGAACAACTCCAGGCCATCGTATTCGCCGTCATCTACGTGCTGGCGCTGCAATTCGCGCGCGGCGGCGTCATGCCGTTTGTGCTGCAGTTTGTGCCGCGACGCAGAAAACCTCCCGCTGCGAGCGGCGAGCCGCTACCCCGGCGACAGATGCCGGAAGCGGGCAGGCCGTTATTGACCGTGCACGGCTTGCTCAAACGCTTCGGCGGCCTTGAGGCCGTCAGCCGGGTCGGCTTCGAAGTTGCGGCTGGCGAAATCGTCGGCCTAATCGGCCCGAATGGCGCCGGCAAGAGCACGGTCTTCAATCTCATTACCGGGGTGCTGCGCAGTGACGACGGCACGGTCAACTTTCTCGGCGCGGATATCACCAACGCCAACCAGCGACGGATTGCGCGGGCCGGCGTCGCGCGCACTTTTCAGCACGTGAAATTGCGATCGAGCATGTCGCTGATCGACAATGTGCTGCTCGGCGCCTATCCCCGCACACGCGCCGGCTTTGTGCGCGGCGCCTTGCGGCTCGACCTGGCCGAAGAGGCACGGGCCCGCGCCGAGGCGCAACATCAGCTCGATCGCGTCGGGCTTGGCACAGAGGCTTACGACTTGGCCGGCAACCTGCCGCTCGGACGCCAGCGCATCCTTGAAGTGGCGCGCGCGCTTGCGGCCGATCCGGCGCTCATCATCTTCGATGAGCCGGCCGCCGGCTTGAGCCGTCCGGAGAAAGCGGCGCTTGCCGAGTTGTTGCGCGGCTTGCGCAAGGAAGGCGTCACCGTGCTGTTGGTCGAGCATGACGTGGAATTCGTCATGGGTCTCGTCGACCGCATCGTGGTGATGGATTTCGGCTCAAAGCTCATGGAAGGTCCGCCGGCTTCCGTGCGTGCCGATCCGCGCGTGCAGGAGGCCTATCTCGGCAGCGTCGTATGACCCCGCTCCTCGAGATCAGGGATCTGCACGTGGCCTACGGCAAGGTCGAGGCGGTGCGCGGTGTTGCCCTTAAGATGCTGCCAGGGCAGATCGTGACTGTGATTGGCCCAAACGGCGCCGGCAAGACAACGCTCCTGGCGGCGGCCGCGGGGCTCCTGCCTTGGCGCGGAACCGTGAGTTATGATGGCGTAGATCTGCGCCGCTTCGATACCGAGGAGCGCGTCGAGCGCGGCTTTTGCCTGGTGCCGGAGCGGCGCGAATTGTTCGGCGACATGCCCGTTGCCGACAATCTTCTGCTCGGCGCCTATGTGCGCCGACGCAATGGGAGCGACGTGAAGCAAAGCCTGCAGCAGGTCTACGACCGCTTCCCACGCCTCGCCGAGCGCCGGCGGCAGAAGGCGCACACACTCTCAGGCGGCGAGCGCCAGATGCTGGCGCTCGGGCGCGCGCTCATGGCGCGGCCGCGGCTGTTGCTCCTTGATGAGCCGAGCCTTGGACTCGCGCCGCTTATCGTGCGCGAAATTTTCCGCATTATTGCCTCGCTGCGGGACAGTGGCGTGTCGATCCTTTTGGTCGAGCAGAATGCGCGCGCCGCGTTGGAGATGGCCGATTACGGTTACGTCCTGGAAATGGGCGAGATTACGCATCAGGGTCCGGCCGCCGCGCTCGCCTGCGATCCGCGCGTGGTTGCCACCTATCTCGGCGGATCGAGCTGATGGCGCGCGCCGCTTACGACGATGTCGTGCTGGCCGCGCCGGTGACGGTCCCTTACGTCCGTTATTCAATCAAAAGCGCGCATTGGTTCCTCGGCCGCGCGCTGGCGCAGCTCATCGCCGCGGCGAAAATTCCCAAAACCCGCATCGATGGGCTTGCGGTCGCAAGCTTCACCTTGGCGCCGGACACCGCCGTCGGGCTGACCCAGCATCTCGGAGTGACGTTGCGTTGGCTCGATCACGTGCCCATGGGTGGCGCTTCCGGCATCGTCTCTATTCGCCGCGCCGCGCGCGCGGTGCAAAGCGGCGACGCCGAGATCGTCGCCTGCATCGCCGGCGACACCAATCGCACCGACAGCTTCCGCCGCAACACTTCGGCCTTCAGCCAATTTTCGCAAGACGCGGTCTACCCCTACGGCTCCGGCGGTCCAAATACGAGTTTTGCATTTCTCACCGCTTATTACATGCAGCACTACGGCGCGCGGCGCGAGGATTTCGGCAAGCTCTGTGTCGCGCAACGCAACAACGCGCTAAAGAATCCGCTGGCGCTGTTCAAAAAGCCGCTGACGCTCGAACAATATCTTGACGCGCGCTTGGTCGCCGATCCGCTGCGGCTGTTCGATTGCGTGATGCCGTGCGCCGGCGCCGAGGGTTTTTTGGTGATGTCGCGCGCGACCGCGCAAAGCTTGGGCCTTCCCCATGCCAGGCTTCTGGCCGCCATCGAAAGGCACAACGCCTTTCCCGACGACCCAGTGCAATATCGCGGTGGCTGGGCGCTCGACCGCGACGCCTTGTACGAGCAGGCTGGCGTCGGACCAAAGGACATCGATTTCCTCGAAACCTATGACGATTATCCGGTGATCAATGTGCTGCAGTTCGAGGGTTTGGGTTTTTGCCAGGAAGGCGAGGGCGCCGCTTTCATCCGCGCCAACACCTTCGAGGCCACCGGCAGCTTCCCCTTCAACACTTCGGGCGGGCAGTTGTCAGTCGGGCAAGCCGGCGCCGCCGGCGGTCACCTCGGCATTGTCGAGACGGTGCGCCAACTCACCGGAGAAACGCTCGGCGCTCGGTTGCCGCGGGCGCGCCATGGACTGGTCTCCGGCTTCGGCATGATCAACTATGATCGCGGCGTATGCAGCGGCGCGGCCTTGCTTGCCGCCGCCTGACGAGGTGTGGAGGAAACAGCGTGCCCAAAGCCGCAAAGCGGCCTCAACGGAAAAATCCCCTGCTGCGAACACGACTGCCGACGCTGCCGCCGGCGGCGCGCAGCCGAGTTGCACTCGGCTTGACCGCGGCCGCAGCCCGCGGCCGCTTCGCGCTCCAGGCCTGCCCCGACTGCGGAGCGGTGCAATATCCGCCAAGCGAAGTCTGCCGCAAATGCCTTTCGCAGCGCCTGGCTTGGCGAGCGCAAGACGGTGGCGGTGAGCTTTTGACCGAGACGACCCTGCGCACCGCGCAGGAATTGTTTTTCCGCGAGCGGCTGCCGTGGCGCATCGGCATCGTTCGTCTCGATGCAGGCGTCAATGTGGTCGCTTATCTGCATCACAACGTCGACGCGGCGCCATGCCGCGTCCGCGTTGAAGCGTCGCTCGATCGGGCGGGACAGGCGGCATTGATCGCGGTCCCCCAACAGCGGAGGGCCGATTTGTCCGATGATCCGAAACTGCGCGAGATGACCTGCGACCCGCGCGGGCGCAAGATTTTGGTGACCGACGGCAAGTCGGCCGTCGCACAAGCGCTGGTGCGCGCGCTCTCCGCGGCCGGCGCCGAGCTGATCTGGGTCGGCGAGGCCGAACCGTGGAAAAAGGACGAGGGTTTGGAGAGTTTGCGCGAACTTCCGCAAGTCTCGATTGTGCTGGTTGACGTCACCGACAGCCAGGCGGTGCGCCAACTCGCCGGCGAAATCGGCGCCAAGGTCGATATCCTCGTCAATACCGCCGATCTGCATCGCACCTTTTCCATTGCCACGCGCCGCGGCGTCGAAACCGCGCAACAGGAAATGGACGTGAATTATTTCGGGCTGTTGCGGCTAGCGCAGGAATTCGCTCCGGTCCTGAAGGCTCGCGCCGCCGACGGGCCAGCGAACGCCGTCGCCTGGGTCAATCTGCTGTCGATCTTTGCGCTGTCCAATTACCCGCCGCACAGCACGTACTCGGCTTCCAAAGCGGCGGCTTTTTCGTTGTCGCAAGCGCTGCGCGCGGACCTGCTTCCGGCCGGCGTGCGCGTCATCAACGTGTTTCCAGGCCCGATCGACGACGAATGGGATCAACTGGAAATGCCGCCAAAGCTTGCGCCGGCCGCGCTTGCTGCGGCAATCGTCGCCGCGCTCAAAGGCTCGGTGGAGGATGTCTATCCTGGTGACGTTGCGCAAGATTGGCTCGCGCGGCATCTCGACAATCCGAAAGCGCTGGAGCGAGAACTCGGCGAGAGCGCGACATGAAGGCCGGAAAAAAGCGCGCGCGCATAAGCAGCGCGTCGAAGAAAAGCGCGCCGAAAAAATCCGCGACCCGATTACCGGCCATACTACGCAATGTCGCCGGTGCAGACGATGTTCGGTTCGTCGATTTGACGCAAACACTGGCGCCGGATTTTCCGACCATCGTGCTGCCGCCGGAGATGGGCCCGTGCCGGCCGTTCCGTATGGAAGAAATCTCGCGCTACGACGACCGCGGTCCCGCGTGGTATTGGAACAATGTGAGCTTCGGCGAACATACCGGCACGCATTTCGACGCGCCGATCCACTGGATTTCCGGCCGCGACCGGCCGAATAACTCCGTCGACACGGTGCCGATCGAGCATTTCATTGCGCCCGCCTGCGTGATCGATTGCAGTGAAGAGGCCAAAGCCGACGCCGATTTTTTGCTGACGGTGCGAAACATCGAAGCTTTCGAAAAACGGCATGGCCGTATTGGCGCCGGCAGCTGGGTGTTGATGCGGACCGATTGGTCGAAACGCTCCGACCCGGTCGCGTATCAGAATCTCGACGACACCGGCCAGCACACGCCGGGACCGAGCGCCGACTGCGTACGCTTCCTGGTCACCGAGCGCGACGTTCTCGGTTTCGGCACGGAGACGATCGGGACCGACGCCGGGCAGGCGGCTCATTTCACACCGCCCTATCCGTGTCATTACTACATGCACGGGGCCGGAAAATACGGATTGCAGTGTCTGTGCAATCTCGATTTGTTGCCCCCAACTGGCGCGCTCATTGTCGCGGCGCCGCTCAAAATCCTGCAAGGCAGCGGCAGTCCGTTGCGGGTGTTTGCAATCGTGCCGCAACGCTAATCGCGCTCGGCGCCAACGGGATCAGGACGGAGGCGGCGGTGAATATAGCGGCCCCGTCCGACGGCGTTGTCGACAAGGGTGTCGTCGCGCAAGACCGCTTGGCCGCGCACGAAGGCGTGACGTACTCGCCCTCTAAAGCGATGACCCTCGTAGATCGAATAGCCGGCGCTCGAAACGACATCGCCGCGCTCCAAGGTCCATTCAGCATCGAGATCGACCAGCGTGAGATCGGCATCCAGGTCGACGGCAATGCTGCCCTTGGCCTGGCCGAGCCCCATGATCCGGGCTGGATTGGTGGCGGCCAGAGTGGCGATGCGTTCGAGCGGCAGTCCACGCTTCTGGTGGCCTTCGCTGAGCAAAACGGGAAGCAGAGTCTCAAGCCCAGGGCAGCCGGGCGATGCTGCCCAGATGCCGCCAGCCTTTGCGGAAATATCCCGGTGCACGTGATCCGTGGCGACGGTGTCGATCTCGCCGTCGCGCAACGCCCGCCATAGCCGCTCACGGTCGGTTGCCTCGCGCAGCGGTGGATTAATCTTGCCCGCATCGCCGCCGGACCAGCCGATGTCATGGGTCAAATAATGCGGGCAGGTTTCAATACGCACGGTTGCTCCGGCGCGCCGATGGCGCAGTGCGGCATCCAAAGCTTCTGCCGAGGATGTGTGGACGACATAAAGCGGTGCGCCGGTCGTCTGCGCGATATAAGCGGCGCGCTGCACGGCGTCGGCTTCGACGAAGGGTGGCCGCGTCGCGTTCCACGTCTTCAGGCTTCCGGTTCCTCGGGGATCGATCGCTTTGAGGCGATCACGCAGCACCCAGGCGATCTCAATCGTTTCCGGATGCGGGCATACCATGCCGCCGTGGGCCGCGGCGGCCTCGCAAAGCCGAAACAGAAAGCCGTCGTCGATATCGGGCAGACCGAGCCGCGCGCCTTCGCCGCCCCGATTGTTCATGAAGATCTTGAAGCTCGGCGCGCCGTAGGCACGCACATAAGCCGGAACACTAGCAAGCTGCGCCTCGGTCGAGATGATGAAGTGATAGCCGAAATCGATGCGTGCGCCCTTTTCGGTGACGGCGATCACGTCGTCGAAGATGCTTTCGAAAAGCTCGGTCGCCATCAGATAGGGAATGAACGTCGTGATGCCGCCCTTCGCCGCCGCCGCGGTTTCCCGGTCGGCGTCAATGGGCTCCCGTGGCCGCGAAATGTCCTTGCCATGTCCAAGGTGCAGATGGACGTCGACAGCACCCGGCAACACCACGAGACCGCGCGCGGACATTGTCTCCTGCGCTGGAAGAGCGGCGCCGGCGGAAAGAATAGCGGCGATTTTGCCGTCGCGGATACCAAGGTCGCAGGCGGTTCGCCCGCGCCCGGGAAGAATGACATCTCCGCCGGTGATCAGAAGGTCGAAGGCATTCATGGGCTTCATGTGTCACTTTGGTCAAGCGACCGTACGCAGAGCGGCGAGCGCATCGTCGGTCGGCATGACATCGGCGTATTTCGACGCCATGTCGAAGAGGTTGACTGCGTGCGACGTGGCGGAGCGGTCGTAGACGGCGTCCTCGGGAACCAGAACGCGGAAGTTATAGGCAAAAGCATCGACGACACTGCCGCGCACGCAGCCGCTTGTGGTGCACCCGGTCACGACCAGCGTATCCGCGGCGACATTGATCAGGTAGCTCGCAAGCGGCGTCCCGAAGAACGCGCTGGGATGTTTTTTCGGTAGCAGAACGTCTTTGTCGCGCGGAGCGACCTCGGCGACGAACTCGTAGCCTTTGGCCGCCACCGTCATGATCGCCGGCACCTTGTCGGAGAGCCGGCCATAGTCGAACGTCTCCTTGGGCGAAACGTGCGGATAGAGCACCGGCCAGCCACGCTCGCGAAAATAGCCGAGGAGGCGCGAGATGTTGACGACCGCCTCCCAGCCGACTTCGCCACAGGCGGTCGGAAATTCCTTGATCGCCTCCCAAAACGGCTTTGGTGTTATGCCCACGGTGCGGTATTGCACGTCGATGATGAGCAGCGCCGGGCGCTTGCCGAGCCCCGACGCCCGGCCGAAGCCGGCGGCATTATAGGCGCGCTGCTCATCCGCCGAGACGATATGGTCCCAGGGCCGGGGCGATCTGCTCTTGGTCATAACCGCGTCCTTTACACCCGATAGCGCACCTCGCGCGCATCCCACTCGCCCTTGGCGACGACACGCTGCCGCTCCTCGAAGCCGGCGAGGCGATCCGCAACCGATTGCAGGGAGCCTTCGCGCTTGAGCACAGCCAGCACATCGTAGGACGCCTTCAGCGCGGCCTGCAGCGCCGCATTGGCATAAAGCACAGCGGAGAAGCCAAGCTCCGCAAGCTTTTCGCGGCCGGGGTCGGGCGTCTTACCGCCGAACACGATGTTGGCGACTTGGGGAACGTTTAGCTCCTGCGGAATGCGCGCGAGCTCGGACAGCGTCGTCGGCGCCTCGACAAAGGTCGCGTCAGCGCCGGCAGCGACGTAGGCGTGCGCGCGTTCAAGCGCCCGCTCCAAGCCTTCAACGGCATACGCGTCAGTGCGGGCAATGATTTGCAGCGATTGATCGTGGCGCGCGTCCACCGCCGCCCTGATTTTCTGCACCATCTCCTGCGTCGCGATCACGTCTTTGCCGGCAAAGTGTCCGCATTTTTTTGGGAACACCTGGTCCTCGATCTGGATGCCGGCAGCGCCAGCGCGCTCGAGGGCCCGAGCAGTGCGCACGACGTTGACCGCGTTGCCGTAACCGGTATCGGCGTCAACGATGATCGGGATGGCGACCGCTTCGGCAATCGCCGCAACGGTATCGCGCACCTCGGTCATGGTGGTCAGCCCAACGTCGGGCGCACCAAGCAACATGTTGGCAATACCGGCGCCGGTGACATACACGGCCTCAAAGCCGAGATCTTCGATCATCCGAGCAAAGAGCGCGTTGGCCGCGCCAGGAACCGTTACAGCGGCCCGTCGCGCCAACAATTCTTTCAATCGCCGCGTATTGGTCATTGGTCCCATTCTTTGCGGTGGCTGGCCACTGGCCGACTGACTGAGTAAATATCAGCGTCACACGCTCTGAGGCTAGGTGATTTTCAATGTCGACGGAAAACGCGCGCCGCATTCTGCAACGGGATCCGCAACCGCACCTCCTGCGTCCGCTGACACTGCGCTCGGTCGAAGTGCGCAACCGTATCATGATGTCGCCAATGTGCCAGTACTCGGCCGACGACGGCCTGGCCAACGATTGGCATTTCGCGCATCTGGCGGCACGCGCCGTCGGTGGCGTCGGCATCGTCTGCGTTGAAGCCAGTCACGTCGAAGCGCGCGGCCGCATTACCAAGCATTGCCTCGGCCTCTGGAACGACGCGCAGCGCGACCGGCTGGCCCGCATTGCCGCGTTCATCGCGGCGCAGGGCGCCATTCCGGCGATTCAGATCGCGCATGCCGGACGCAAAGGCTCGGTTTCACGGCCGTGGGAAGGCACGCAGCCCTTGACCGAAGCGGAGGGCGCTTGGGAGGCGATTGCGCCCTCTCCAATTCCTTTCGGTAACCGCACCACCAAACTCAAAGCCATGGGCGAAACCGAAATCGCGGAAGTCCTGGCCGCCTTTCGGGCGGCGACGCGGCGGGCACGCGAGGCAGGTTTCAAGATTATCGAGCTCCATGCCGCGCACGGCTATCTGATCAACGAATTCCTATCGCGCAACAGCAACCAGCGCGGCGACCGCTACGGCGGTTCGTTCGACAACCGCATCCGCTTTCTGCTCGAGACGATCGATGTCATGCGCCAGGAATGGCCCGTCGAGCTGCCGTTGTTCGTGCGCCTGTCGGTGACCGAGTGGGTGCCTGGCGGATGGGACATTGCGGACACGGTCCGGCTCTGCAGCGTGTTGAAAGCGCGTGGCGACGTCGACCTCATCGATTGCTCGAGCGGCGGCAACGATCCCGCCCAACAGGTGCCGGCCTTCCCCGGCTACCAAGTACCGTTTGCTGAGCGGGTGCGCAAAGAGGCGAAGATCGCGACAGCTGCCGTCGGGCTGATCTCGGCGCCGGAAGCAGCCGAAGAAATCATCGCCAATGGCCGCGCCGATCTGGTCGCGCTCGGCCGCATCCTGCTGTTCGATCCTTACTGGCCGTTGCACGCGGCGCAACGGCTGCATGCCAAGCCGGTTCCGTGGCCCGTGCAATACGAGCGCGCCAGCATTTTTTAGGACGGAGCGGCCGCCCCGCTCGGCCTGGCCAGTTCAGTGCGCCGCGCGACGGTAGCGCTCACATCGACGGCAAGGCTGTCGTCCTCAATTCTGCCGGTAAACACGACGCCGTAGACGGCGTGCGCCTTTTGCTCCGACTCATAACCTTCACGCACGTCGGAAAGCACGCGCAACGGATCGCGCGTCAGTGGGTCGCCATACCCGCCGCCGCTGCTGTCGCGCCCGCGGATGCGTTGGTCCTTTCGCATCTGCATGTTGACGAGGTTCGGCAGCTTGGTGGCGATGCCGTTGTGATCGATGAGATGCGTTGAGCCCGGCGTCCCATTGTGGCCGCCGTTGACGCCGCGAGGCGGAGCAAACTGACCGTCGCAGGGGATGACGACCTGCACCGGATTTTCCAATGCCGTATAGGTCACTTCTTGGGCCGGTGCGCCGCGCTGCCGTCCGGCACCGGCCGAATCCGCAACCAGCCCCAAAGATTCGACGCGGAAAGGGTGCTTGAGCTCGTCGATTTCGACACTGTCGCGATACATCAAACCGGCAATTACCGGGATGGCGTAATTGACCCAACCGTCGGCGGTCGGGCTCGCCGGTCCGCCGTTTGTCGACAACATCATGCGATTGACATAACGCCCGTCATTGCGGCGATGGTCCTTGCCGGAGAGCACCGCCATGCCGGCGCCAAGTCCGGTGCCGCCTTCGGCCAGACCATGGCCCTCGCCGAGTTTGGCGAAAGCCGATTGCGTGATGTTGACCAAACGCTCGGCGACGTTTGTCGTCGCCGTCGAACAGCTGTGGGGAAACACCGGCGAGGCGACGACACTATTTTCGGCATACTGGAACGATAGCCGGCGGAACGAGCCGGCGTTGCGCGGAATGTCCTTGTCCAGAGTGTTGAAGATGGCCCCGACGACTGCGCTGGTGGCGGCTGCGCGCGAGGTGTTCAATCCACAGTCGACGCACGCCGGATTATCGCGCAAATCGACGTCGATGAGGGCCCGCTCGGGGTCGATTTTGACAATCACCTTGAGAAGGAGTCCGTCGGGCAGGATACCCTCGAGAGGATCGGACCGGCCGGTGTTTGTGATCGTGGCCTTCGGCAGTTTGCGGATCGATTCGACCGCACGCCGCTCCGAGTAATCGAACCAGTTGCTAATGAACGTCTTTATCGTAGCCGCGCCGTACTTGCGGCACAGTTCTTTGAGGCGACGTTCGGCAATCCGCGCCGAACCAAGAGCGGCCAGTGCATCGCCGTACCACTGATCGGGCACACGAATGCGCGCCCGGCACATGCGGATCACATCCCGCTCATTCTTGTAATCGCGTTGAATGCGCACGCCCGGAAACACCAGGGCGCCTTCCTCGTAAACGTCGAGCGCCTTGGCAAAGTAACTAGACGGGATGCTGTTGCCGATATCGGCCATGTGGCATTTGGCAACGGTGGTGAAAAGATGCGCGCCGTCGATGAAAACCGGCACCAAAAAAGTGTGATCTGCCGGATGGGTGTTGCCGCCATACGGATCGTTGTCGAGATACGCGTCGCCTTCGCGGATATCGCCCTCGTGATACTTGCACATATTCGCGCCTTGCAGGTGGGCGCCGAAAATGTGGACCGGCAAGCCTTCGGCCGAAGCCAACAACTGATTATCGCCGGTGATGATGCAGCAGGAGAAGTCGCGTGCGCTGGAGATCACCGCTGAACGCGCTGCCCGCAGCAGCGTGTTGGTCATTTCCCGCACAATGCCGTCCAAACGGTTGGCAATCACCGTCATAAACACCGGATCGAGCGCTTGCGTATTGCCGCCACGACGCGACGCGCGCAGCGGCCGTCTTGCAGGCTTGGGCTTTGCCCGGCGGTTTGTTTTGGATATGGCTTTGACCAAGCGCTCCTCGCTATGACTTTAAGATGTAATGTCCGGACGGACTTACCGACGCGCTCATCTCCGGGTAGATCACAATAGTCGTAGTCGGTTCTTCGATAATGGCCGGGCCGAAAATGAACGCGCCGGGCTCAAGTTCGCTGCCGCGGAACACCGGCGTGCTGCGCAGGTCGTCCGGACCGAAATAGGCCGGCCGACGAGTCCGGGGCTTCGCCTTTCGGCGCTTAATTTTCTTGTGCACCGGTTTTGCCGGTTTGGCGACGCGGATCGAAATCCGGCCGCGCCAATTCACGCACTCGACTTCACTCTGCTCATCGCGGACCGCGTAAACACGGTCGTGAACGGTGTGAAAAGCCTCGACCAGCAACGCCACGTCATTCCCCGAGCGGAAACGCTCCACCGGGACTGGCGTGTCAAGCTCCCAGACCTGGGATTTATAGCGCGCCTCGACCAGATATTCCTTGCGTACCTGCGCGCGAGCCGCTCCATGCAGATTGCGACGGAACGCCTCGAGCGCCGCGTCGATTTCAGCAAGCGCCGCATTGACGCCGTCGACGTCGAAACTGCCCGACATCGTGACGCGGCTGCGCGTCTGCTCGAAAACGATATCCGAATATTGCATGCCGCAAGCTGACATGGCGCTTGCGGTCTTTGGCAAAATCGTTGTCGAGCAACCGAGCTCGCGTGCGATCGGCAGGATGTTAAATCCGGCGGCGCCGCCGCCGGCGACAATGACGCTTTCCCGCGGGTTGACGCCTTCGCTTACTGTTATTTCGTGGATGGCTTTGATCATCAGCTCGTTGGCGATGGTGATGATCGCAAAGGCGGTCTCAGGTACGCTGCGACCGACCGATTGCGCAAGCTTCTCGACTACCCGATGAGCGGCTTGCGCATCGAGCTGCATTCGTCCGCCGTTGAAATAGTTCGGGTCGAACCAGCCGAGTACGACGCAAGCATCGGTGACGGTCGGCTGTTGACCGCCGGCGCCATAACACGCTGGACCCGGCACCGCGCCCGCGCTCTGCGGGCCGACCCGCAACAAACCGCCCGCATCGACCCAGGCAATGGAACCACCGCCGGCGCCGATGCTGCGCACATCCACCGTGGACATCGCCACCATGTCGCCGAGCCAACGGCGGCCGAGCCAGCTGTCGCGCGTGTAGACCAGTTCGCCGTCGCGCACCAAGCCGACGTCGAAGGTCGTTCCGCCGGTATCGCAGACGATCGCATCACGCCCGAGGTCCTCGATCGTGACGTAAGCCTTGCCTGCGACGGGGGCCATGGCAGGACCGGATTTGAGCATAGTCACGGGTCGCCCGATGACTTCGGTCACATGTTGGCAGCCGCCGCCGGATGTGCCGATCAGAAGCTCGCCGGCGAAGCCGGCGGCGCGCAGATCGGCTTCCATCTCTTTGAGGTGCTGCTGCATCAACGGCTTGAGCGAAGCATCAATCGCCGTCGTCGAAGCGCGTCGGTACTCGCGCACGATCGGAATAAGCTCATGCGACAACGTGTAGGGGACTCCAGGCAACTCTTCTCCGATGAGACGGCCAATTTCCTTTTCATGATCGCCGTTGGCGATCGACCACAACAGACAAACGGCAACGGCTTCGAATTTCCGCTCCTTAAGCGTGCGAATGACGTCGCGAGCCTGCCTTTGGTCGAGCGGCCTTATGACGTCACCTTGGGCGCCGATACGCTCGTCGATTTCGAAGGTGTAGCGGCGGGGGATATAAGGGGGAGGGTAGTCGTAGCTGTAATCGTGCGGATCGTATTTGCCGCCTTCCTTCAGCACCAAAGTGTCGCGAAAGCCGCGGGTGGTCAGGAACGCAGTCTTGGCGGTCGCTTTGGTGACGACCGCGTTGGTCGCGCGGGTCGTTCCGTAGATAAGCATGTCGCTCTTTGCGAGTAGAGCTCCACCGGACAGGCCGATCTCTTCAGCTGCGACCTCAATTGCCGCGCGCATGCCGTCGAAAATTCGACTGGGCGTCGTTAGCGCTTTGCCTATTGCCCGGATGCCGGTTGCGTCGGCAATGACCACATCAGTGAAGGTGCCGCCGGTGTCGACCGAAATCCGAAACGACATGTCAAGGGCACCTTGAGAAGCAACTACCACCGCCTTTAATCCTTTATACGCGGACCCACCAAATCAAGACGAAAATATCGACACCGGTAGAGCGCTGCACCGTCACCTCGGCAGTTCGATGTATTGCGCGATCCGCGGTGCAATGTCGAACATCGTTGCGTCCATCCCCGGAGCGCCGATCAGCATCAGCCCGAGCGGAAGCTTGCTCGCGCCAAGGCCGATGGGGATCGATGCGATTGGCCCGCCGAAAGTCGTAAACGGCACGATGAATCGGGGATCGCCGGTCTTCACGCCTTTAGGCGCAATATCGGGCGCGGCCGGAAAGATCAAAGCATCGAACCGCGCCGCCGCCCAGAACCGCTCGCTCGCCTCTTCCAGCGCGCGGCAGGCATCGTAGTAAGCAAAGTCGCTGGTCGCCTTCCCGCGAGCTACAGCGTCCCGCAGTCCGACGCTGACTTGATCGACTTGATCGAGGTGGGCGTGGGCGTGTGCAACCTCGTATTCAATGATCGTCTTATGCCAGGCGCCGACTTCATCGAACGGCACTGGCGATACAAAGCGGTCGACGCGAAAGCCGGCGTCGGCGAGCCGGTCGGCGGCGCGGCTAACGCTGGCCGAAACCTCGGCGCTGGCCGCTGACAGTACCGGGTCCTCGACCACGGCAAGTGAGAGCGGCGAAGACGGAGGATTAGACCGCCGCAGATATGCCGGCATCAGAACCCTTGCCGCCGCCAGCGCGTCGTCGAGCCGATAACCGAACACGCCGACGGTATCGAAGCTTGGTGCGAACGGAACCACGCCCGCACTCGACCACGCCCGGGTGCTCGGCTTGAACGCGGCGATCCCGCAGTAAGCCGCCGGCCGGCTCACGGAACCGGCGGTCTGAGTCCCGAGGCTGAGCGGCACCATGCCAGCCGCAACGACCGCCGCCGGACCGGCACTCGATCCCCCGGGGGTGTGGTCGAGGTGATGCGGATTGCGAGTTGGCGGCGGACCGTCGAAATAGGCGAACTCGGTGGTATGCGCCTTGCCCAAAATTATTGCGCCGGCCGCGCGCAACCGCGTGACGACCTGTGCGTCAATGGTGGCGGGAGCGATTTTTGCCCGAATTGCACTCCCAGCCTTGGTTGGGAACCCGGCAACATCGATCACGTCCTTGATGGCGACTGGAATGCCGTGCAGCAGGCCGCGTGAGCGGCCGTCCTCCGCTTCCTGCCGCAACGCCCAGGCCCGATTAAGTGCACCTTCCCGGTCGAGCAGGCACCAACCGCGCACCTGGTCCTCGACCGCATCGATTCTCTGCAAGCATCTTTCGACCACCGCTGCCGGATCGGCCCGCCGCTCCTGGATGGCGAGCCCAATCTCTGCAATCGATCCCGGGTCGGCGACGAAATTCCTCATTGCCACCGAAACTCAGTCGTTCCTCAGACCCGACGTCTCGATATAGGCAAGGACTTCGTCCAAGTCGACCACGTCGGCATAGCGGCGCTGCACGTCGCGCAGATTGTCGTGATGCGGACCTTCCTCGACATCGCCGCAGCATGGCTCCGGAACGATGACGCGGAAGCCGTAGGAAAACGCGTCATTGATGCTCGCCCGCACACAACCCGATGTGTTGCATCCGGTGACGATCACGGTATCGACGCCCTCCTTGATGAAATAGGACGCCACCGGCGTGTTGAAGAAAATCGACGGCGCCGTCTTGCACACGACCACGTCGTAGGCGCGGTCGTAGATGCGCTCGTCGAGTTCGGTCGAAGGATGGCCATGGTGGAAATCGTTTACCACCGCGGGGATCTTCCACAGTGGCGCATCGCGCTCGCTTGAGTAGGCGATATAGCAGCAGGCGACAGGCAATCGGGCTTTGCGCGCTGCCGACAGGAGCTTGGCCGTGTTCTTCACCGCCCGGTCCACCATCGGTCGCCCTCCGAGCGGAAAGCGTGCGTCCGTAAAGCCTTTTTGAAAGTCGACAACCACCACGCCGGCGCGCCGGCCATATCCGATCCGAGTGGCCTCGAAACCGATGTCCTTGTAAGCATCCTGAGCATTACTCATTCGTCGTCGCCATGCAGGTTGTTTCGCCCTCCATCCTATCGCCGACGCGACGCATAGTGAATGCGGGCGGGAAATTCGTTATATTGTAAGAAAAGGAAGAGCGGTGAGGCCATGATCCTCCAGACAGCCCCGGCAGGCGCGCCGCGATTGGCCGTGATGATGTACGAGCATACGGCGCTTTGCGGTCAATTTGCGCGGGCATTCGGCAATGACATCTTCGAGCCGTTGTCGCCGCTCGATTTGATGGTCCATGTCATCGCGCACCACGACGCCGGGTGGACTGAATTCGATCGCGATCCGGTCACTGACCCACAAACCGGCCTTCCGTACAACCTCGTCGACACTCCTGCCGAATATATTACGGTGACGAGCAGGCTATCGCCCGATTTCAACGAACGGCAACACCCGTTCTGCGGCTTGGTGTCCAGCATGCACAGCTGGGGGCTGTACAACGGTCGCTATGGGCTCTCCAACCTCGTGCTCATCGACAGGATACCCCCGGAGGACCGGCCGATCGCCGATCGCATGCTCGCGAGCGAGCTGGAGCGGCAGCAGCGGTTGAAGGAAAAAGTGGCCAAAGACCCCTCCACAGCCGAGCGGCTTGACGAAAAAAAACTGCTGCAAAACTACAAGCAGCTGCAATTCATCGATACCCTCGCGCTCTATTTCAATCGTATCCATCCAAGCGAGCGCGGCGAGCAGACGTTCGAACACGTGCCGCGAAACGCCGACGAAGACCTCGCGGTCTCAATCCGGCCGGTGCAAAAAGGGGTTTACGCGCTGTCGCCATTTCCCCTTGCGCCGACCGAGGCCGAATTCGCATTTGCCGGACGCTCCATCCTTCCGCACGAAAACAAGAGCGGCGGCTGGACGGACGTGCTCAAGCGATCGCCAACCCGGTGGGAGCGTTTTCGGCTCATTCCCGCCTGACACTCGGCTATCGACGATAGGTTTTGTCGAATTCGGCGATCTCGTCGAAACCCATCAGCTGGCTGAACTCGGCGAATTTGTAGATCGGAACGTTAGCGCCGGCGCTCGAGCCACGTTCGTGCAGACGAGCGTATGCGCTGCGCAGCGCCTCGCCTGCCGCAAGAAAGCCGAAACTTGGGAAGATCGCGATCGAATAGCCGATTTCCTCAAGCGTTTTGCGGTCGAGGAGTGGGGTCCGCCCACCCTCGACCATGTTTGCGACTAGTGGCAGATCGAAACTGCTACCGATGGTTCGCATCTCTTCGACGCTTTCGGGGCTTTCGACGAATAAAACGTCGGCGCCGGCCTGGGCGTAGGCTTCCGCGCGGCGTAGCGCTTCGTCCAATCCAAGTGTGGTGCGTGCGTCGGTACGGGCGATGATAAGGAAATTGTTGTCGTCGCGGCTGGCCGCGGCAACCCTGATCTTGTCGACCATGTCTTCAATCGGCACCACCCTGCGGCCCAGCATGTGGCCGCACTTTTTCGGAAACTCCTGGTCTTCGATTTGGATCGCGATCGCGCCCGCAGCCTCATAGCCGCGCACGGTTTGCTGGACATTGAGAAGGCCGCCATAACCGGTGTCGCCGTCGGCTATCAGCGGTGTAGTGGTAATATTGGCGATGACCGCGACGCGCCCGACCATATCCGTGAATGTGGCAATGCCGGCGTCAGGCAATCCCAAATGGGAAGCCACCGTGCCGTAACCGGTCATGTATAGCGCTTCAAAGCGCATCTGATCGGCGATCCTCGCGGAAATTCCATCGAACACACCGGGCGCGACCAGTAATTGTTTTTGTGCAAGCCTGGCGCGTAGGTCAGGTCGCTTTCGTTCAATCATTTCCACGCACTCCAAATGTGTTGCAGCGCATGCGCGCCAAGACGTAAATCGGCATCGAGTGTGCTACGCAACGGAAAATGTGTACAGTTCCTTGGAGCGGAGTTGTTGAATGAGCGCGGGCGGACGGGGCGGGATTGATAAGCAAGCTTTAGTAGAAATCCTTGCAGCGAACGGCGTGAACGCGACCCCGGACGACGCCGAGGCGGCGCTACGCGCACTGACGCGCATTCACGCTGCGACTGCAAGTCTGCTCGAACCGCAGGCATTCGACGATACGGCGGAACGGTTCGGCCGGCTCCTTGAAAACGATGGCGGCACCGGAGCCGAGGCATGACGGATCCCGCCACGCTGACGCTGCGCGAAGCGGCCACCGCGATTGCGCGGGAACAACTGCGCTCCGAAGCGCTGGTCGAGGCCTGCCTCGACCGCATCCAGCGCTTGCAACCGACGTTGAACGCGTTCATCCGCGTTACCGCGGAAACGGCGCGGGCCCAGGCGCGGGCTGCCGACGATGCCGTCAAAGCCGGCCGCGCGCTCGGTCCGCTGCATGGCGTGCCGCTCGCGCACAAGGATATGTTTTATCGCGCGGGCGAGGTCTGCACTTGCGGATCGAAAATCCGCGCCGACTTCGTCCCCGATCACACCGCTACTGTGCTTGCCAAGTTCGATCGGGCGGGTGCTATCGGTCTGGGCCGCCTCAACATGGCGGAATTCGCGGCCGGTCCGACTGGCCACAACATTCACTTCGGGCGCTGCCGAAACCCCTGGAATCCGGATTACATCACCGGCGGTTCGTCATCGGGATCGGGCGCCGCGGTCGCGGCCCGTCTTGCATTCGGTGCGCTGGGCTCCGACACCGGCGGCTCGGTGCGCTTGCCAGCGGCCGCATGCGGAGTGGTCGGCATCAAGCCGACGCTCGGCCGGGTCAGCCGCTACGGTACAATGCCGCTGTCGCAGTCCCTCGATTGCATCGGCGTTTTAGCGCGCAGTGTCGGCGACTGTGCGCGCCTGTTGTCGATCATCGCGGGACCCGATGCACAGGATGGAATGTCGAGCCGTCGCCCGGTTCCCAATTACGAGCTCGACCTCGAGGACGCGGCACGCCCAGGCGGGTTGTCCGGAGTAACGATAGGTATTCCGAACCGGTATTATTACGACGACATCGATCGTGAGGTGGCGGATTTGCTTGCGGCAAGCCGGGCGGTCCTGGAGGCACGCGGCGCGAAGATCGTCGACGTACCGGTGGCCGATCACGGCGCCGTCAACGAACTGTCGAACGCATTGCTTTGGCCGGAGGCGGCCGCCTTGCACCTGCCTTGGCTGCGCGAGCGCCCACAAGATTACGTGCCGCAGACGCGGGCCCGCTTGCTCGTCGGCTTGGGTGTATCGGCCACGCTCTACATCGACGCGGCGCGCGTCAGAGCGCGCCTGCTCGACGATCTGCTGCGCGAGACCTTCTCCCGATGCGACCTGCTGCACGTGCCGGTGCTCAAGCGTCCGGTCCCGACGGCGGCGGAGACGGACGTCGGCGGCTCGACCGCGATGGCGCAAGTGCTCGGACAGATCGTAGCGAACACCCGGCCGTTTAATTATTTCGGCTTGCCGGGCTTGTCAGTGCCCATCGGATTCACAGGGAACGGATTGCCGCAAGCCATGCAATTGGTCGCATGGCCATTCCGGGAGGACCTGCTGTTTCGCGTCGGCGCCGCTTACGAATCCGCTTCCGGAGGTCCCGCGCCGGCGCCGCCGCTTTAGCGTCTTTAAGATATGCGGCCGCCCGGCGATCCGAGACTCCGGCGCGGCGCAAGCACATCGCGCGCCATATTGGCGTGGGTGTTGGCGTATTGCCCGCCATAGGCGCCCCGTTTGACAAACGTGCCGTCGCCAGCCCGCCCGACATAGTCGCCTCTCTCGACGATCACCTTGCCACGTGACAGCACGGTCTCGGTGTAGCCCTTGACCTTGAATCCTTCGTAGGCGCTGTAGTCGATGTTCATGTGATGGGTGTGCGTGTTGGAAACGCTGATGGTCTCCTCCCGCGCGGGATCGAAAATCACGATGTCGGCGTCGCTGCCGACCGCAATCGTACCTTTTTTGGGAAACAGTCCAAAAATCTTGGCGGGTGCAGTCGAGGTGAGTTCGACAAATCGGTTGAGCGAGATATGGCCGCCGCCGACCCCGTAGTGGTAGATCAAGCTCAAGCGGTTCTCGATGCCCGGACCGCCGTTGGGAATCTTGCTGAAGTCGTTCTTGCCGAGTTCCTTCTGCTCCTTGAGGCAGAACGGACAATGATCTGTCGAGATGACATCGAGGGCATGTGCGCGCAAGCCACCCCAAAGCTCGTCGTGATTCCACTTCTCGCGCAACGGCGGCGTGAGCACGTATTTGGCGCCGTTGAATCCAGTCTCCTCGTAACGTTCGACGTCGAGCAACAGATATTGCGGACAAGTCTCGGCATGCGCCATGACGCCGCGCGCTTGCGCTAGCCGCAATTCGTGCAACGCATCGTAGCTGCTCAGGTGAACGATATAGACCGGCGCCCGCGCCACCTCGGCGATCGCCAGCGCGCGATGCACGCCTTCGGCCTCCAGCCGGGTCGGTCGCGTCATGGCGTGAAATTTCGGCTCGACCTTTTTTTCCGAGAGCGCAATCTTGACGAGCTCGTCGATGACGATGCCGTTCTCGGCATGCATGCAGACCAGCGTCCCGTCCTCGCCGGCCTTGCGCATGGCGCGGAAAATCGTGCCATCGTCCGACAGCATCACGCCCGGATAGGCCATGAACAGCTTGTAGCTGGTGATGCCGGCGTCGGCGAGGCTGCGCATCTCACCGATGCGCTCGTGCGGCATGTCGGTGACGATCATGTGGAACGCATAGTCGATGGCGGTTTGTCCGGCGGCCTTGGCGTGCCACTGGTCCAGCGCCTTGAGGGTCGAGTTGCCGCGCGTCTGCACGGCGAAGTCGATAATGCAGGTGGTGCCGCCGTAGGCGGCGGCGCGGGTGCCGGTTTCGAACGTATCGGACGTGGTCGTACCGCCGAACGGCAACTCAAGGTGCGTATGCGGATCGACGCCGCCCGGTATCACCAGCTTGCCCGCGGCGTCGATTTTCCTGTCGGCGTCGATCACCAGGTCCTTGCCGATGAGGGCGACGGTTGAGCCGTTGACGAAGACGTCGGCGTGATAGTCGTCGACCGCGGTGACGATGCGGCCGTTTTTGATTAATACGCTCATTCACGCTCCCCGCGCGTTTGACTCACCCCGGTTCTGATGTATCATTCGCAAATTGAAGCGGCGCACAAGAGCTTTCACTAAATCGCCGCCCCGGGCTTCAATACACAAAAGCGCTAATTGGCTTCTTCGAACCAAAGGAGGCGGGCATGGCGTACGATAGCCCCGGAATGTTTGTGCAAGGTAGGTTCTCGCGTCGCTCTTTTCTGAAAACCACGGCGGCTGGCGTTGCGGCAAGCGCCGCGACGGGTTTGAGCTTCCTGCGCATAGCGGAAGCCGCCGATGGCGTGCGTAGCATCGGTCTCGGCGTCAGCGAGATCAACGAGATTCAAGACAAAGCAACCAAGGATCTCGGCTTCCCCGTTGCTGGGCAGGCGATGGGCTACGGCGAAATGTTCGGCAAGATGCTGAACCAGAACGATCAGTATGAAATCGCCGAAGGCTATTACAACGACATGCGCGTGATGGCGCCGGCCAAAGTCTGGCAGCCCCTCGATACCAAGAAACTGAAAGACTGGGACAAAGTCACCAATCTCACCAAGACCGGCAAGCTGACGCCGGAATCGAGCGAAGGGCAGGGCGACGCACCCTTCAAGCTGATGTGGTGCGACGCTGACGGCAACATCGTCAAGGGACCGTCGCAATACATCATCATGTGTCCGGCATGGCACAACGCGGACTCGATGGGATACAACCCCAAGGCCACCGGCCGCGCGATCGAAAGCTGGGGCGAATTGCTCAACAAGGACTTCAAGGGCAAGGTTGCGCTGCTCAACGTGCCGCAGATCGGCGTCATGGATGCGGCTTTGGCGATCGAAGCGCTCGGGCTGAAGAAGTTCGTCGACAAAGGCAACATGACCAAGCCGGAGATCGACTTCCTGATCGATTACCTCATCCCGCTGAAGAAAGCCGGGCACTTCCGCGCCTTCTGGGAAAACTTCGGCCAGT
Source organism: uncultured Hyphomicrobiales bacterium (assembly GCA_964459765.1). Classification (GTDB taxonomy): domain Bacteria; phylum Pseudomonadota; class Alphaproteobacteria; order Rhizobiales; family Xanthobacteraceae; genus BOG-931. The sequence continues at coordinate 41,270 of CAYWNY010000001.1, forward strand.
CGGTCAACTTGATGGTCAACGGCGAAGTCGCGCTCGAAAGCATGTGGTCGCCGGCGGTGGCGGCAATCCAGGCCGAAGGCGTGCCCTGCGTTTACGCCTTCCCGAAAGAGGGCATGCGGGGCTGGCACGGCGGTCTCGCCATTTCCGCCAAGGTCAAAGGCAAGCAGCTCGACCAGGCCTATGAGTACATCAATTGGTGGCTCGAGGGCTGGCCGGGTGCCTTCGTCGCACGCCAAGGCTATTACCACTCTGTCCCTGATAACGCGAAGAAGTACCTCAAGCCGGAAGAGTGGGACTATTGGTACATGGGCAAGCCGGCGGCGATGGATCTCAGCGATCCGTTCGGCACCGTAATCATCAAGAAGGGCGACGTTCGTTCGGGCGGTTCATACTGGAACCGCTATTCGAAGATCAACGTCTGGAATTCGATCATGCAGGAGAACGATTACCTGGTTAAACGGTGGACCGAATTCCTCACCGCCTAATGGCGACATTCGTCTGCAAATGATCCAACGCAATGGTGCCGCCGGCCTTGAAAGCCGGCGGCATTTTGTATGTTATGAGTGCAGATGACGACGATTGAAAGCTACGCAAGGGTTGTGGATGCGGCTCCGCGCGGGCTGATCGGCGGCGCGCCCGCGGGCGTCGGCGGCGCAGCGGCGGCGCAGCGCAAATATAGCCGCGAACCGGGATTTCCGGTGCCGATATTGATTGCACCGGCGACGCTCTGGCTCATCGTCTTTTTGTTTCTGCCGCTGGTTTCGATCTTCATCTTCAGTTTCTGGAAAACGACCGGGCACAGCATGGTCCCGGGCTTCACGCTCGACAATTATCGGGCTTTCTTTGTTACCGAAGGTTTTTTCGATTCCCATAGCAACGATTTTTTGACGCCCTCGGTTTTCATCCGCACGCTGTGGACGACCTTTCGCTTTACCTTCACGGTGATGGTCATTTGTCTGATCCTCGCCTATCCGATGGCGTATTTCCTTTCGATGCAGGTCGAGGACTTCAAGTGGCAGCTTGCCCTGTTCCTTCTCGTCATGGTGCCGTTTTGGACCAGTTATCTCATTCGCGCCGTCGCCTGGCTGCCAATGCTCGGCCGCCACGGGCTGATCAACGAGTTTTTGCTTGATATGGGCTTGATCGAGGAGCCGGTCAGCTTTTTTCTCTATTCCGAATTCAGCTACACGATGGCGCTGGTGCAGCTCTACGTGGTGCTTGCGGTCGGGCCGATCTTTTTCTCGCTGGCCAAGATCGATCGCAACCTGTTGGAGGCCGCGCGCGATATGGGCGCGACGCCGTTCCAAATCTTCCGTGAAATCATCTTTCCGCTGTCGCTGCCGGGTATCGCCATCGGCATGATCTTCATTTTTGTGATGTTGATGGGCGAATTCGCCACCGCCGTCGTCGTATATGGCGGCAAGACTTCGACCACCGGCACCGTGATCCTGAGCTACTATGCGATCGCCAATTACCCGTTTGCCGCCGTCAACGCCTTCATGTTGATGCTGGCGATGATGATCGGCGTCGTCATCATCTTGCGGGTGGTCGACATCCGCAAGGAGCTCTAAGGGATGGCGCGCTCGACGCCGGAAGTCCGCCGTAAAGCCCGCATCAAGGCCGGCTTCAGCGTCTATTACGCCATCTTCCTGATCTTCGTTTACGGCCCGATGTTTGCGATGTTTACGCTGTCGTTCCAGGGACCGCGCGGCGGCGTTACTTTTCCGATGCGCGGTTTAAGTTTTTACTGGTGGGAGAAGCTTACCGGACCGTCGGCGGTCGGCGATATCAAGAGCTCGATGGTGCGCTCGCTCATCCTCGCCGTCATCGTCATGGTGATCACCGCGGTGTTTTCGACCATGTTGGCGATGGCGTTTCGCAAACGGTTTCGCGGCTCGGGAATATTGTTTTACGCGGTGATGTCCGGTTTGATGGTGCCCGGTGTGCTGCTCAGCCTGGGACTGGCGACGCTGCTGCGGGAAATCGGCATTCCGCCGGAGTGGTGGTATTCCGCCCTCGGCGTCCACGTAGTCTGGACGCTGCCGTTCGGCTTTCTCGTCATGATGGCGGTGTTCAACCGCTTCGACGCTCGGCTTGAGGAGGCGGCGCGCGACATGGGCGCCGACGAATGGACGGTATTTAAGGAAATAACGCTGCCGCTGATCACCCCCGGCATCGTCGCCGCCGGTCTGTTCGGCTTTACGCTGTCCTACGACGAGTTCGCCCGTACCACGTTGCTTGCCGGCGCGCACAACACCCTGCCGCTCGACATCAACGCGGCAATGACGCAACGCGTGCAGCCGACCATTTTCGCGCTCGGCACCGCCTCGACGATCTTCTCGCTGCTGATGATCGGATTATTCGTCGTGATCTATACCATCCTGTACCGGCGCGCCCGCTAGGCGACAGCCGCCGAAGAACGGACCAGCTTGAGCAGCCAGAATATCAGGCAAAAGATCACGGTGAGGATCAACATCGCGATCACAGCGCCCAGCCGTTCGGCAAATTCGGTGCCCAGCGTAAAGCGGTCCTGCAGCAGATAGGCGCACAAGATAAGCAGCGACTGCGCCGTGGCGCCGGCGCAGAATAACACCGCGACAAAGGCCGAGCCGCGCAGCGATGCCAGCACCATGCCGTCGATGCTCTGCCGTTGCACGATGTAGAGCCTATAAGCACGCCAATGATAGCTACAGAAGCCGATGATTGCGGTGATCAGAACCACCCAGAACATCGCATTGTCGTAGCTGAGGCCGTTGACGACCAGGGTAAAAAAATCTTCGAACGGCTTGTAGAAATAGAGAAAGATCAGAACGACAATGAAGGCTACATAGCCCACCAGCGCCCAAAACAGCCGCCAACCCGACATTTGCTCAAGCCCCTCGATTCTTACCGACGCCCAGTCACCGCTGCGTCGAAGTTAACTGGAACTCGCCACAAAGCGCAACGGCAACGATGCTGCCGCGTCGTTCGCCTCATGCCGATTTCGCCGCCACAATCAGCAGAACCCCGTAGAGCACGACAAACAACGCGTCCTTGATCGCCGGTAGAGTTTGCTGTTCTTCGCTCGATGCAACCAGCGTGACCGCCTCGAGAACGAAGAATACCGCAGACAAAATCAGGAAAGGCCAGACCGAAGCCCACCATGACGCCGGCGCCGGCACGCCCTGCACCGACTGCCAGATCAGAAGCAATAACGGCAGCACGACGAGAGAGCCGTAGCCGACCAGGAAACGACCACGCGCCGCGCTGCGGTCCAGGGTCCAAAGGCCGATGAAGAAAACAACGATGTTGAGCAGATCCCAGAAGCTGCCGGCGTAACCGTCCGGCTTGGCGATATTGTGCAAATTCAAAAACGCCAGGATCAACAGGAACACCAGCAGATCGCACAGCAGCCATTCGCGCGCCGACTCTACGCCGCGCTTGCTGCCCCAGGTGCGGGTCGCCTTGTCGAACAGCAGCACCAGCGCGACGCCAAGGCTTGCCGGATAAATCAGATTGGCGAGGAGGCTGTATTGCGCCGCCGCCGGCAGGCCGATCCAGCACAGCAGCACCGCCGCGATCACGACGGCGAGCAGACCGAGGACACCGAGCGGCGAGCCGGATCGAGCCGGAGCGGCTGCAGGTGAAGCGACGTCGCCCGGCGCCGCGTGTATCGAACGCCGCGGCGTTGCCGTGGCAGACGGCAATCGGGTCAGCGCATAAGCGAGGCTGGCAATGAGGCCAATCGCGGCAAGACCAATCATGACACCGGCGAACACCGTTGCGCGGGTGTCGGCGCGCCAATCTTCGATAGTCTCGCCCCACATCCACTGCGTACCGCTGGAAATGAGCCAGATCAGGAACGCCGCGATCGCGGCGAGGAGAATGAGCGCCAGCGTGAATTCGAACCATCGCGGTGACGATTCCGTCTCAACGCCTGCTCCGGCGGCGGCCTTGCTTCCCTGCGGCGCGCGCACCAATAACCCGATCAGGAACGCCAAGATGCCGATGATGGCGATGACCACCATCACCTCGACAAAAATTGTGGCGCGCTGTTCCATGGGAGCTAACGGTCGTTGCCCATGAGCTTGGCAATGCATTTATTGAGGCTATCGTCCGCGGCCCGCTGCAGCATCTCGCCGAGCGAATGGCCGGGCGCGGTTGCCGCAATTGCAGCCTCGCGCACGCTCGTGCCGTTGACGCGCAACTGGCCGACGACCTCAATTTTGCTGCCATAGGCGGCGTGGCGAACGATCTCAAAACTCCAGGCGCTGCCATGCGCTCGGCGCAAACGACGCAGTGCTTCGGAAAGCGATTTACCATTCCCAACAGCCGCCGCCGGCCGGGGCGTGGCAGCTATCGGCCCGGTTGAGCCATTCCCCGTTTGCCGGATCTGGGACGCTGCCGGACGCGTCGGGCGGGCGCTCGGAGTCGGCGCCGCTGCCGTGGGTTGTGTGTTTGCGGCAATCATCCCGCCTTGCGGTGACGATCGCAGGCGCGCCCGGAGCGCGTGGGTTGCCGCTTCGTCTACCGTCTCGGCGACAGGATCGAGGATGACGCCGTAGGCATTGCGGGCATGCTCGATCGTGCAAAAGCCGTCGAGAACGTCATCGAGGACTTTGGCCGCCGACCGCTCCAGCGGGTCGCCATAGCCCCCGCCGCAAGGGCCGTAGAACACATGCACGTCACCCGCCGCCACGCGCAGACCCGAGAATTTGGCCGGCATGTGCTTGACGTCGTTCGATCGCGCCACATTGTAAATGTCGACCTTGCCGACCTGCCCGGGACCGCCGCCGAAAATGCCCCACGGCACATCGTAATGGCGCTCATTCTCGTGGGTGATGAACGCATCGGTCAAAACGCGCTGCGCCTTGACCACGCCGATGCCGCCGCGGAAATGCCCGGCGCCGGGCATGACGTCGTCGCGCAACTCGTAACGGTCGCAGATCATCGGCAAATGCATGGCGAGGTCTTCGATCGGATTGTTGCGCGTATTGGCCATCAGGTTGTCGATGCAGTCCGGACCGTCGGAAAGCGGACGGCCGCCGTAGGATCCTTCGTTGACTTCGAGGAACACCCAGTAATCGCCGGACGGCCGAATGCCGGCATAGGAACAAAACGAAAGGCTCGCCGAGCTGCCGGCGATGATTTGGTTCGGCAACACCGGCGCTAGAGCCTTGTAGATCAGGTCGATGACGCGGTTGCACTGCGCAAAGCGCGCTTCGGCGGAGGCCGGATAGATCGGATTGTAGATCGAACCCTTCGGCGCGGTTACCTTCACCGGCCGGAACGATCCCTGGTTGGAGGGAACTTTCACATCCGAGGTCACCGCGTCCAACAGCAGCGAACGGATGGCGCAGAAGCACGCTACCTTGGTCGAGCCCTCGAACGGCACATTGAAGGCGGTCTCGACTTGCTTTGACGAGCCGGTCAGGTCGATTTCGATGCCATCGCCTTGAACCCGAACACAGACCTTGATCGGCAGCAGCACATCGCGGTTTTTGCCGTCATCGTCGAGGAAACCCTCGGCGCGGTATTCGCCGTCGGGGATGGCCGCAATGCGCTGACGCAGCACGCGCTCGGTGTAATCCATCAATTGCGTGGTCGCATCGAGGACGAGCTGCCGGCCATAGCGGTCCATCAGCTCGCCGAAGCGCCGGGCGCCGAGGCGCGCCGACGCGATCTGGGCGTCGAGATCGTCCTGCAATTGCCGCGCGGCGCGGCTGTTGCGGCGGATGAACTCCCATACGGCTTCGTTGCGCTTGCCGCGTTCGTAAAGCTTTGTGCCGGCGAACAACATGCCTTCGGCAAACACGTCGGGGATATCGATGATCAGGCCCGGCGTCGCGGCGCCGATGTCGAGATGGTGCGCGGTGTTGGCCGAATAGCCGACCAGAGCCCCGTCGTGGAACACTGGGACGACCACCGCGATATCCGGCGAATGGCTCGATCCGTGATAGGGATGATTGTGGATGACGACGTCCCCGTCATGCCATTCCCCGTCCTGCAGCGTCTCGGCAATGCCGGCGAGGTAGCCCGGCAGCGAGCCGATATGGAGCGGGGTCGATTCCGATTCGCACAGCGTGTTGAAATCAGTGTCGAAGAGTCCGGCGCCGAGGTCCTGCGACTCGCGGATGATCGACGAAAACGACATGCGATAGAGCACATGCCCCATTTCTTCGGCGATCGTTTGCAATGCGCCGTTGATGACTTGCAAGGTGATCGGATCGATGGATTGACCAGCCATGTTGTTTTAGCCGCGGCGAATGTGCAGGTTGCCGAATTCCGCCACCTCGGCGAGGTAGCCGGGCGGCAGCAGGGTCGTCGAATTGTGCTGGAGGAGGATCGCTGGTCCAGAAACCGTTTGGCCGGCTTTCAGACGGCCGCGGTCGTATCGCGGCGTGCCTAGGGTCTCGCCGTCATCGAAAGTTGTGGGGCGCCGGTAGAGCACTGCATCCGCAACGGCGTGCCCGTTGGCTTTTTCGATCCGCGCCACTTTGAGCGGCACCACATCCTCGCGCCCGATCACGCGGACCGTTATCACCTCGACCTCGCCGTCGTCGAAGTGGTAGCCGTAATCGAGCCGGTGCTGCTGATGGAAAGCGGCGACCACTTCGTTCAGATTGGCCGCCGTTACTTTGCCGGCCGGCAGCTGCGCTCGCAGTTCAAAGCCCTGGCCGTGATAGCGGCACTCGGCAAGCTTCTGAAACTTCTGCCGTTCCGGCCCTACACCGTCCTTCTCAAGATCGCGCCGGCAGCGCTCGACCAATTCGTCGATCACGCCGTTGAGACGGGCGATATCGCTATCGTCGGCATGCTTGAGCGAGACGATCAGCGAGCGAGCGTGCTCGTATTGCATATCGGTCTGCAACAGCCCCATCGCCGCGGTTATGCCCGGCGCCACCGGGACGATGATTTCCTTGGCCGCAACGGCCTCCGCCAGTGCGACGCCGTGCAGCGGACCGGCGCCGCCGAACGGCACCAGCGCAAACTCACGCGGGTCGATGCCGCGCGCGACCGAGTTGGAGCGGATCGCAAGCGCCATGTTCGAATTGATGACTTTGATGATACCCAGCGCCGCATCCTTGATCGAGAGGCCGAGCGGCCTCGCCACCTTGGTCTCCACCGCCTTGTGCGCCAGGTCCGGATCGAGTGGCAGATCGCCGCCCAGCATCTTGTCGGCATCGAGCCGCCCGAGCACGACTTGCGCATCGGTCACCGTCGGCTCCTCGCCGCCGCGGCCGTAGCAAGCCGGCCCCGGTTCGGCGCCGGCCGAACGCGGCCCGACATGAAAGCCGCCGGCGCTGTCGAGGTAAGCGATCGAGCCGCCGCCGGCGCCAATCGAGACAAGGTCGACCATCGGCACCAGGATCGGATGACCGTTCACGTAAGAATCGCGCGCGTTCATAATCTTGATACGGCCGTCGGGGATCGTGCTGATGTCCGCCGACGTGCCGCCAATATCGACGGTAATGAGATTGGAACGCCCGCACAGCATGCCCTCGGCACGCCCGCCGATGACGCCGCCGGCAGGACCCGACATCAGGATGCCGACCGCCTTTTGCGAGCAGGTCTCCACCGTTGCTATGCCGCCGTTCGATTGAATGACGCGCAGATTGGCGCGAAAGCCGCTTTGGCTGAGCTTGTCCTGCAGATTGTTCAGATAGAGCGACGTCTTGGGTCCGACGAAAGCATTCATGGCCGCGGTCGAAAACCGCTCGTATTCGCGGATCACGTTGGCGACTTCCGACGACGTGCAGACATACGCCTCGGGCATTTCGCCGCGGACGATTTCAGCGGCACGCCGCTCGTGGGCGTCGTTAAGAAATGAAAATAGAAAGCCGATGACGACCGATTTTATGCCGCGGCGTTTGAAGAGTCGGACCGCCTCGGCGACCTCTTTCTCGGCGAGCGGGGTGTCGACCTTGCCGTCCGGCGGCAGAATACGCTCGGTAACGGCGATGCGGTTGCGCCGTTTTACGAGCGCCCGTTGCTGCCACGGCACCTCGAAATGCAACGAGAAATTATACGGCCGCTTGTGGCGGCCGATGTGCAAAATATCGCGGAAATTCCGCGAGGTCAGCATGCCGACTTCGGCGCCGTTATGCTCGATGGTGATGTTGGTCGCGACCGTCGTGCCATGTACGATCAGCGACACATCGTCCGGGCGAACGCCGGCAATCTCGCACAGCTCGCGCAGACCTTTGAGAACGCCCTCGGATTGATCGTGCGGCGTGCTCGCGACCTTGTGAACGAAAACGCCGTGGTCAGCCTCGAGCACGAGGTCGGTATTGGTTCCGCCGACGTCGACACCTACGCGCGCCATGAACTGCCCAAAATCGTGCTAGCGCCGCCGTGCCAAACCCGGATGCACAACGCTCTCGTTATAGCGAGTTTCGAACATTGTCAGCAACACACGGTCCACGCAACCCTAAAGCCGCGTTTGGCGGATACCCAAAGCGAAATTTGTTGGTAGAGTTGAGCCGAGCGAACAAATAATGGTTGAATGCGATTGTGACGTTGGAGCGCAGTCGGCGAAGAGGTAACGATCGATGACAGCGGCCGCGAAATTCGTATGTTCCGGTTGTCGGTGGTGGAACTACCAGCCCACAGAAGGCACGGAACCGGATCAGGCGCAGGCGGTCGGCTATTGTCGCCGCTTTCCACCGAGCCGCCGAGAGAACGGCGTCGGCGCCTGGCCAATCACCTTCGGTGGCGATTGGTGCGGCGAATATGCCGAGAAAAGCGAGGCGTCCCGGCAAGGCTTCCGCGGCGCGACCGCGGCGCACTGAACGTTTCAAGCCATTTTCGGGATCAGATCAACTCTAGGCAATTCATCAGCGCCGCTTGTGCCGCGCGTTGAAACGCCTCGCGCTCGTCTTGCGCTCCGCCGCCGGCCTCCAGGCTGAAACGCACGCCGTCGCCGGTGCCGATCACCGCGTTCTGTCCGATTTTCGCCCGCCCGAACTGGGCGCGAACCGCCGCCTCCTTGCCGAAACTGAGCTTGCACAAGACAATTGCCTCGTCGCGATCACGTCGCTGCTCGGTAATTTCATAGCGCCAATCGTGGCCGAAACGTTCGTTCAGAGCCCGCGCCGGTTCGCAGGCCGGATCGATTTCGATCGCGGGTGAACCTGAACGAACTGCCGGCGTCATCGTCGCCATGGTGCCGGCGCCCGGCGTGCTGCCGCGACGATAAAGCTCGGCGAAGCTGTCTTTGCTCTTGGTCAGCATGTCGTCGAAGACCGACGACAATTCCAAACGCGGTGGCATCGCCATGGCCAGTGCTCAACCGCGTTGCGCGCGCGGCCACCAGCGGTCGAACTGGTCCTGCGCTTGGGCGGCGAAATCGGCACTGCCGGAGAACGAGCGGAGGTAATCGAGCGCATCGGCAAGCTCGACCACGTCGCCGTATTTCGCATCGATGTCGAAGAGGTTGGCTTCGTGCGGACCGGGAGCGCGGTCACCGACTGCTTCGCGGACGACAATTGTAAGATAGCCGTACTGCATGGCGTCGATGGCGGAGGCACGAATGCAGCCGCTGGTGGTGCACCCGGCCAGGATTACCGTGTCGACGCCGAGCAGGCGCAAATCGATGTCGAGGCCGGTGCCAAAGAAGGCGCTTGCGTACTTCTTCGTCAGAACCTTTTCGCCGGGCATCGGTTGAATTCTTGGATCGACTTCGGTCAGCGGCGAGCCGCGCTGCAGGATCGCAAGCGAGGGAACTTTTTTCACGAATACGCCGGCGTCATGAAGATCCTCGGCATACGCCACCGTGGTGTAGAAAATCGGCAACTTGCCGCGACGGAACGCGTCCTGCAGCTGCCGCGTCGCGTTGATTTGCCAGGCAAAGTCGCCGCCCAGCGGCGTCGAGGGGTCGGTGAAGCCGTTGATAAAATCGACAATCACGAGCGCGGGGCTGCGACCATAGCCGGATCGATTGGCAAAGCCCTTGCGCAGATAATCCGCCTTCGTTTCGCGCTGCCAGTCGCTCATCGTCAGCCTCCAGGAAGTTCGCCGGCAGTTCAGGATGGCGTCGGCCGTCCGTCGTTGTCAACGGCGGCGTTTCTCATCAAGGCTGGTACGCTTGATCGTGCTGGCACTTGCCGGCATGCGAGCAACGTGGGACTGTTCCAAGCGATCAACAAAACCTCGCGTCAGTGGTGTGCCTATGAACGACGATACTCGCCCCCGCCAGCCCCTCCACACAGTTCGCGCCGGTTACAGCCCAGCTTCCGGATCGCGCTATCAGCCGCGTTCCCTAGTGACTTCAGGAAGCGGGGAGGTAGCGCGCAGCGCGCGCGCGACGACGCGGTCAGGAAGCGGCAAAAAGGAGATTTTTTGCGCCATCGGGGTTGACGTCGATGCGGTCGCCGGCTGGCTCGGCTCCTACGGCGGCGAGAATTCGCCTTGCGATATCTCCCGCGGTCTGTTTGCGGGTGAAGTCGGCGTGCCTCGGTTAGTCAGGCTGTTCGACCGCCTCGGTATACCGACCAGCTGGTTCATCCCGGGCCACTCGATCGAAACATTTCCCGAGCAGTGCAAGATGGTGGTCGACGCCGGGCACGAAATCGGCATGCACGGCTATTCGCACGAAAATCCCATCGCCATGACCCCCGAGCAAGAAGAGGCGGTCATGGACAAATGCATCGAACTGATCGAACGGCTCGCCGGCCGGCGACCGAGCGGATACGTAGCGCCGTGGTGGGAATTTTCGACCGTGACCAACGAGCTCTTGCTAAAAAAGGGCATTAAATACGACCACAGCCTGATGAACGACGACTTTCACCCGTTCTACGTGCGGGTCGGGGACAGCTGGACGCTGATCGACTACTCCAAGCATCCTAGGGACTGGATGAAGCCTCTGGTTCGGGGCGAGGAAACCGATCTCATCGATATTCCCGGTAGCTGGTACCTCGACGATCTACCGCCGATGATGTTCATCAAGAGCGCTCCTAACAGCCACGGCTTCATCAAGCCGCGCGACATCGAAGAATTGTGGTGCGACCAGTTCGATTGGGTCTACCGCGAGTACGATTACGCCGTGTTCGCGATGACCATCCACCCCGATGTGTCCGGCCGCCCGCAGGTGCTTTTGATGCTGGAGCGGGTCTACGACTATCTTTCCAAGCACGCCGGTGTGAAGTTTTGCACCTTCGATGAAATTGCCGACGATTTCCGGCGCCGCTACCCGCGTAATAGCGTGACAGTACAGGCGGCGCCGGCGCGCTGAACCGAAAATGTGCGCGCTGTGCGGTATTCTGGGCGGCAGCGGCGAATGGAGCGACAGCGCAAGCGCGCCCGCGGTGTTCGCCAGCCGGGCCGAGAAGCAGACGCGCCTGCGCGAGCGGCAGGAGCGGACTCGGTTGCTCAATGCGGTGCTGAAATATTATGGCGTTAGCGTCAAAGACTGGGCCGGCAACACATATCTCCTGACCGGCCGCACCGGCCGCACCGCCATGGTCAACGCGGTGGGTGAGATCTGGAGCGCGGTCGATCGGATCGGCGGCCGCCGGTGCGATCCGCTCGATAAAGATTACCTGGGCGCGCTTCGTGGCCGCAGCGGCTGAGCGCAAGCCAATCATGGCCGACTACAGCGAACTTAACCCCATCAACATCGTCACCGGCTTTCTTGGCAGCGGCAAGACCACCTTGCTGCGGCAACTCCTAAGCTCGCCGAAATTGGCGGATGTCGCCGTGCTGGTGAATGAATTCGGCGAGATCGGGCTCGACCATCACTTGCTGCGCGGCGTCACTGAAAGCGTCCTGCTGCTCGAAAACGGTTGCGTCTGTTGCGCAGTGCGCGGCGATCTGCAGCAAGCGCTGCGGGAATTGCTATCACAGCGAACGCGCGGCGCCATTCCGCATTTTCGCCGCGTCGTCATCGAGACTTCGGGGCTCGCAGACCCGGCGCCAATCGCCTACACGCTGCTGTCGGACGCCGTGCTGCGGCATCATTTCCGCCTCTCCGGCATCGTTACCACCATCGCTGCGAACAACGGGGCGGGCCAACTCGCAACCTTTGCCGAGGCGGTCAAGCAGGTATCGATGGCCGATCGGGTGGTGGTGACCAAAGGCGATCTTTGCGACGCGCCGACGCTGGCGGCGTTGATGAGTGGCGTGCGGCGGCTCAACCTGGCTGCGCAAATCGTCGAATCCGCCGACATCAGCGATGATTTCCACGGCCTATTGACCGACGACATCTACGACGGCGAGGGCAAACAGCGCGAGGCTCGCCGTTGGATGATCGAGCCCCACACAACGCAAGATGCGCACGCCCATACCACACACGTTGAATCTTTCGCCGTGGTGTGCGACCGGCCGCTCGATTGGACCTCTTTCGGCGTCTGGGCGAGCATGCTGCTCCATCGCCACGGTTCTGACATTCTGCGACTCAAGGGGCTGTTGAACGTCGCGGGTATGCCGACGCCGGTGCTGGTCAACGGCGTCCAGCACCTGATGCATCCGCCGAGTCATTTGCCCGAATGGCCCGATGCCGACCACCGCTCGCGCCTGATATTCATTGTGCGCGGGCTGCAGCGCGCACGCATCGAGCGCTCGCTTGCGATCTTCAATGAGATCGTCAATGCGCCGGCAGCTTCGATGGCCTGACCGCCGCTGGCTTCGCGCGAACCCATGCGTAGGCAGAGGAAGGGTTCAGCGCGCGCGCGGCGGTACGCTTCGCGGCCGCCAGCCGGTCCGCAAGGCGCCGACGACAAAGTGCAACAAATAGAAGAGCACCGCCAACACCACCAACAAGATGACGGCCAGCACCTTTCGGCCGAACGCCGCATCGAAAATTGGCCCGCGGTCTACGAAGTATTCGCTCAAAATCTCGATGGCCTGCAGCGTCCCGCCGGCGCAGAAGATGACGGCCGCAAGGACCGCCGCCTGCAGCGTATCAAATACCAGCGCTTCGGCGTTCAAATCGGCGACGTTGCGAAAAATTTCGCCGCGAAACGATTGCCAATGCGCCAAAGCGTAGGTCAGGATCCCGACCAGCGTCGCAAACCAGAACACTACATTGCTGAAATGGATAAAGGGGATTTGCGCCAGCAAATAGGTCTCGAACGGCCGGTAGAAATAAAGAAAAATCAGAATGATGATGACGGCGATGATCGCGGCCCAGAATTGTTGCCGCTTGCTCGTGTCATCAGCCATGTCCGAAACCCCGATCCCCTGTGATGGTCTGATGGTAAATCATTCGCGCCGGTTGTCAAAAAAGCCCAGTCGCACGCGCACAAGTCGCAACCAAGGTCGCTCATGGTTGCTGCCATGCGTTGCAATTAGGATCAGTTGACAATACCTCGTCGCTTCGGGACTATGCCGGTACCCCGGGAACTGTTGTTATAAACACGGCGTGAAAACATGCTCGCCTGCGCGCTTGAGTAAGAGCAGACGCCAGGCAACGGCAAGCCGTAACGGAAATAGGCTCGGACGTTTTGCAAAATTGTCTTGCAGCAAATTGTCCTGAAGCGCTTGCCGCAAAGGGGTTATTATGAGTAGCCGGCTTGGAATTGACGTCGGCGGCACGTTCACCGACCTGCTTTTGTTCGACGAGCGCTCGGGCGCGATGCGCCTCTTGAAGACGCCGTCGACGCCGGCCGACCAGTCGGTAGGCATTCTCAACGGCATTCAACAGCTGATCGAAGAGACCGGCGTCACGCCATCCGACGTTACCGCACTACTGCACGGCACGACCGTGTCGACCAATATCGTGCTGGAGGAGAAGGGCGCGAGGGTAGGCCTCTTGGTGACCCAGAACTTCGAGCAGGTGCTGCATCTCGCGCGCTCGCAGACGCCGGGCCCGCTTGCCGGCTGGATCATCATGCAGAAGCCGGATCCGCTGGCGGATCTCGAGCTGACGCGCGGCATTCGCGAACGCATGAGCGCTCGCGGCGACATCATCACGCCGCTGGACGAGGCGTCCGCCCGCAAAGCAATCGCGGAATTGATAGAACTCGGCGCCGAAGCCGTCACCATCTCCTTGATGCATTCCTATGCCAATCCGCTGCATGAGCAGCGCCTGAAGGCGATCGTCGAGGAGATGGCGCCAGACATGACCGTGTCCCTGTCATCGGAGATTTTGCCGGAATTCCGCGAATATGAGCGCACCTTGGTCACGGTGATGAACGCCTATGTTCGCCCGAGCATGCGGCGCTACCTCAGCGGCTTCGAGGAGAAGCTAAGCCGCGTCCAATTCCAGCCCAGCGTCAATATCGTGCGCTCCGACGGCGGGCTGATGAGCGTTGAGCGTGCCAGTCAGTCGCCGGTTCACACCATGCTGTCAGGCCCCGCCGGCGGCGTCTCCGGCGCCGCGTTCATGGCGTCACTGGCCGGCTTTCCGGAAGCGCTGGGCTTCGATATGGGCGGCACCTCGACCGACGTATCATTGATCCAGGACGGCAAACCCACGATCTCGCGGCAAACCGCGATCGGCTACTATCCCATCAAGGTGCCATCGGTCGACGTGCACAGCGTCGGCGCTGGCGGGGGCTCCATCGCGCACGTGCCGATGACCGGCGCCTTGCGCGTCGGACCGGAAAGTGCCGGCGCCGTACCCGGCCCGGCCTGTTACGGCAAGGGTGGCGACCGCCCGACCGTGACGGATGCAAATCTGGTTCTGGGCCGGTTACCGCCGCAGCTTCTCGGCGGCAAAATGGTCCTCGACGTCAAGGCGGCGGAGGAGGCGGTTAGCAAAATCTCGCGCGCGCTTAGCCTCGACTTGTATCAGGCGGCGCAGGGCATCCTCGACATCGTCAACGAGAACATGTTCGGCGCACTTCGCCTGGTCACGGTGCAGAAAGGTCTCGACCCGCGCGACTTCGCGCTGGTGCCGTTCGGTGGCGCAGGCCCGCTTCACGGCAACGCCATGGCGATGCTCGCCGGCTGCTATCCCGTCATCGTGCCACCGACGCCCGGCGTGCTTTCGGCGCTCGGGTTTCTCTATTCCGACGTCAAAAACGAATTTGCGCAAACCTTCGTGCGCACCATGGACGACACCGATCCAAGTCAGATCGGCGACATCCTTAGCAAATTGGGACGCGATGCCCGTGCCTGGCTGCGCGAAGAAGGTATCGACGAAGCGAGCCAGCATCTTCGCTATGAAGCCGACGTCCGCTATTTCCGGCAAGGCTACGAGTTTTCCCTCGAAATCGACCCCGACCGGGTTGGAAGCGGCGGACTTGACGACCTTGCTGCGCGCTTCGGCCTGGCGCATGAACGCATTTACGGCTTTAAGCTCGATCAGCCGGTCGAACTCGTCAATCTGCGCGCCGTCGGCGTCGGCACGGTGAAAAAGATCAGTCTGCCGAAGTTCGGCAAGGAAGGCCCGGATGCGGCTGCGGCGGTCGCCGAACAGCACCGCGCTTATTTTGACGGGAGTTTCGCTTCGGTAAACGTCTATGACCGGTCTAAGCTGCGGGCCGGCAATCGGGTTCGCGGACCGGCCATTATCGTTCAGATGGACGCAACCACCGTAATCCATCCGAACCATACCGGCGAAGTCGATGAGTATTTGAATATCCTCATCAGACCCGACAAAATACACTAGAGGAGCTTGGAGAACCCGCTCGATGCCGAATTTCAGCCCCCTGAGCAGCAAAGTCAGCTTTGACGATCTGCTCAAGGCCAACAAAGAACAGTTCGATAAAGTTTTCTCGGCGCAGACCAAGGAATTGGGCCTGCTGGGTGCAAATCATCGGCCGCCGACGGCCGAGGACCTTGCTTCCCCGAGCCTCGCCGCCGAGGCGGTGGACCATCCGGACGACCTCTATGCCGAGCTGAACGACCGCTTTGGCGCGGCATGGTCATCGGAAATCGTCGAGCACAAGGCCGAGCGCGGCAAAGTGACCGTGCTGTGCAAGCTCACCGTCAACGGCAATTCGAAGATGCAATTCGGCTCGGCACGGGCGAATGGCGATGAAGGGGCGGCGCTGCGCCACGCCACCGAAGACGCGCTGCGCGGCTGTGCCAAGATGTTCGGCGACAAGCCGATCGGGGATGCCGCCGTCGAGGCGCGCGGCGAGCCGCCGGTCAAACGCCCGAGCGCCGAGCGCACGGACCGCAGCGGCGCCGCCGTGGTCGGCACGGCAGCCCGGGAGTCCAAACGGCTCGATACCGTTTCTCTCGATCTGATTGAAAATGCCCTGCGCAATGCGCGCCATGAGATGGATGCTGTGCTGTTCCGCTCGGCAATGTCGCCGGTGATCCGCGAACAGCATGACGAATTTCCGATGATCTGCGACGCCAAGGGGCGGATGATCGTCGGACAATTCGGCTCCTACGTCGCCAATATGCTCAAGACCAAAGGGTTCGTGCTCGAGCCGGGCGACGTCATCCTGCAAAACGACCCTTACGCATGCTCCGGCGCCATCAGTCACCTCAACGATTTCATGGTGATGGTGCCGGTGTTTCACGGCGGCGAGCTGGTCGGTTTTACCTCGATGTTCGGCCACATGATGGACGTCGGCGGCGCTGTGCCCGGCAGCATGCCTACCGACGCGGCTTCGATCTTCGGCGAAGGCATCCGCATCCCGCCGATCAAGCTCTACGAGCGCGGCGAGCTTAACAAGGCCGCGCTCGACCTGATCATGAACAACACCCGCACGCCGGAGATGAATTACAGCGATCTGATGGCGATCATCGCCGGTTGCCGCGCCGGCGAAAAGCGCGTCATCGAGATTTGCGACCGCTTCGGCCGCGAGACCTACCGGCAGGCCTGCGATGCGCTGCTCGACCGCACCAATCGGGCGATGCGCAATCTGATCGTCAAGAATCTTCCCGAAGAGCCCAAATCGTTCGAGGACTACGTTGACGACGACGGTCGCGGCAACGGCCCGTTTAAGATGAAGCTGACGGTCTGGCGGGAGGGCGACAATGCCTATTTCGACTGGACTGGAACATCGCCGCAGGCCCCCGGGCCGATCAATTTCTATCTGCACGAGGGCATGTTCAAGATGTTCATCGGGGTCTACATGATCATGGTGTTCGACCCCCAGATCCTATTCAACGACGGCTTCTACGATCTCATTCACGTCACCATGCCCAAGGGCTCGCTCGTCAACCCGAATTTTCCTGCTTCCTTGGGTTGCCGGACCCACACGCTGTCGCGGCAATTCGACGTACTGGGCGGCGCTTTGAGCTACAACGCGCCGGAAATGGCGACCGCCGCCGGCTACGGCTCGAGCCCGCACTTTCTCTATTCGGGCACCGACAAAAACGGCCGATCGTTTCAGCTTATGGAAATCCTGTACGGCGGCATACCGGGACGGCCGCTGGGCGACGGCATGGACGGCCATTCGTGGTGGCCGCTGTTCCAGAACATTCCGAGCGAATACCTGGAAACCTATTATCCGCTGCTCATCGAGGGCTACACCACGATCACCGACACCGGCGGCGCCGGCAAGCATCGCGGTGGCAACGGCGTCGAGAAGGTCTTTCTGCTGCTCGAAGAGGGCGACATCTCGATACACGACGACCGCCATTTGTCGCAGCCATGGGGCATCCTCGGCGGCCGGCCGGGGGCCTGTTCGGAAAAATGGCTGCAGCGCAAGGACGGCAGCCGCGAGCCACTGCCCTCGAAAATCGACAATGTGCGGGTGCGGTCAGGCGACCGCGTGATTTTCCGCACCGCCGGCGGCGGCGGTTGGGGCGATCCGCTGGAACGCGACGCGTTGCGCACGCGCAACGACGTAGCCCGCCGCCTGATGACCGAAGCCAAGGCCCGCGCCGACTATGGCGTCGTACTCAGCGGGGCCGGCTTGGAAGTCGACCACAAGGCGACCGAGGAATTGCGCGCCAGCATGCGGCGCAATCGCAAGACACCGAAGCTGTTTGACTTCGGCGAG
This sequence comes from uncultured Hyphomicrobiales bacterium, assembly GCA_964459765.1. Lineage (GTDB taxonomy): Bacteria > Pseudomonadota > Alphaproteobacteria > Rhizobiales > Xanthobacteraceae > BOG-931. The sequence continues at coordinate 59,098 of CAYWNY010000001.1, forward strand.
CGGAAAACTGCAACCTCGCGCGCCGCTTAGGTCGGCGCGGGGTGGGGCAAATGAGGCAACTGCGTTATTCGGGCGGGATCCATCATGGTTGAAGTCGTCGTCAGTCTTCTTGTCGCGATCATCGTCCTGATCGTGATTTTCTACATAATCTCGATCTGGATCTACAAACGCGCGCCCTCAAACATGGGCTTCATACGCACCGGCTTCCTCGGCACAAAAGTGTGCCTGGGCCGCGGCGCCATCGTGCTGCCGGTGTTTCACGAGGTCACCTGGATCTCGCTCGAAACCATCAAGTTCGCGGTCAGCCGCGCCCGCGAGCAGGCGGTGTTGACCGCCGACAACATCCGTATCGACGTCACCGCCGAACTCTATGCCCATGTCGGCCACACCGAGGAGGCGGTGCTCACTGCTAGCCGGACGCTGGGCGAAAAGACGTTCGATGCCGACAAGGTTCGCAACTTGCTCGAAGCCAAGGTCGTCGGCGCGCTGCGCAGCTATGCCGCCACCAAAACGCTCAAAGAGCTGCACCAGAACCGCGACGCCTTCGCAACCGAGATCAAGGACAATGTCAGCGAAAGCTTCGCCGCCAACGGCTTGATGCTGGAAGAGGTGACCATCGTCGGGCTCGAGCAATCGACCAAGGAATATTTCCGGGCCGACAACGTGTTCGACGCCGAAGGCCTCAAAGTCATCACCGAAATCACGTCGGAAGCTCGCCGCAAGGTCCATACCACCGAGAAGCAAACCACGGTGGCGATCCGCAACAAGGACCTGACGACGCAGCTCGAACTTCTGGAAATCGAGCGCCAGGAAGCCATTGCGCGCGCCGCCCAGGACAAGGAAGTTGCCAACGAACAGGCCAAGCAACTGCGCGAAAAACAGACCTTTGTGCTCGACCAGCGGCTCGCCGTCGAGCAGCGCGAACTTGAGCACGAGAAGGCGCTGGAACAGCTGCGTACCGAGCGCGACATCGCCTTCACCGAGGAGGCCAAGCGCCGCGAAATCATCCAGGTGAAAAAGGAACTAGCGCTCGAGGAAGAACGCCGCGACCGCGAGATTGCGCTCATTACCAAGGCCCGCGAGGCCGAAATTGCCGAAATCAACCGGGCATTGGCGCGCGAGCGCGCCGAGCGCGACAAGGCCATCGATCTCGCCGCCAAGGAGCGCGAGCGGCAGGAGGCGGACATCGCCCGTGCCACTGCGGTCGCGACCGCGGAGGAGCGGGCGCGCGACCAGCGCCACCAGGCGGGCGAGGAGACGGCGCTCTCCGTGCGCAAGCGCAGCCTTGAGACCAGGCTCGGCATTCTGGAACTGGATCGCGATGAGGCGATTGCCGCGGCCAAGCAGGAGAAGGAAATCTCCGACGAACGGGCGCGCATTTTGAGCGAACAGCAACGCTTCGTCCTCGACCGTCGCTGGGAAGTCGAACAAGAGGAGATCCTCAAGCAGCAGGCGCTGGAGACGGCGCAGATCAAGAAAGAGATCGCCATTATCGAGGAGGCCTCGCAGCGCCAGGCCGCCGAGATACGCAGCGCCCTCTCCACCCAAGTGGAAGAGGTGAACCGCGAGATCGCGCTCATCGGCAAGGAAGGCGAGCGCGAGCGCAGCGATATCGAACGCTTCCTGGCCCGCGAACAGGCCGAGCGCGACCGTGAGATCGCGCTTGCCGCCAAAACCCGCGAACTGGAAATTGCCGAGGCCAAACGCCTCGTCAGCACGGCGGAACGCGAGAAGGCCGAGCATACTGTTGAGTCGGTACGGGTCGTGGCCGACGCCGAGCGCGCGCGCCAAGTCGAAATCATTGAGGCGGGCAAGGCCGCCGAGGCACGCCGCATCGACGAAGAAAGCAAGGCGCAAGTGATGCGCATGCACATGATTACCCAATCGGAAGCCCGCAAGCTCGCCGCCGACCTCGAGGCCGACGCCACCTTGACCCGGGCCCGCGCCACTAGCGAAGCGCAGAAAATCGGCGCCGAAGGTATCGAACGCGAATCCGGAGCGCGCGGCCGCGCCGAAATGGAAGTCGAGCAGTTGCGCATCGCCAACTCGCAACGACAATTGGAGGCCGAGGCGACCGGGCTGGAGGCGAAGGCCGAAGCGCTGAAGAAATACAACGACGCAGCGACCTTCCTCGAACTCGCCAAGCTGCGCATCGAGGCGGAGCGCGACGTGCATATCGATCAGGCCAAAGCTATGGGTTCGGCGCTGTCGCAAGCGCAGATCCGCATGTATGGCGGCGGCGACGGCACCATGGATACGATCCGCGGGCTGTTCACCCAGGGCTTTGGCATCGGCGAGGTGATCGAGGGCCTGACGCAATCGCTGCCGGAGGGGCTGCGCCACCGCTTAAGCGCCAACGGCATCCAGGGCTTGCTGGGCCGGCCGTATAACGGCAGCTCGTTGAAGCAGACCTACGAGCATCTCAATGCGCTGGTGCAAGATCATCTGCGCAGCAAAAAGGCGCGGGACGTCCCGTTCCCGCAGGCGCTCGCGCAGTTGCAGGAGCACGCCGGCGACAACGAGGACTTGCGTCAGGCGGTCAAGGTCCTCTCCGAGTTCAATCAGGACGGCGCGCTCGACCAGGTTCCGTTCGACTCCGTCTGGAACATGGTCAACGCCGTCGCCAAGGCAGCAGGCTAAACGCGACCGTCGATGAGCGAGTACGACGTCGTCCTCGAAAACGTCTCCAAGACCTACCCGGGCGGCGCCCGTGCCGTGATCGACTTCAATGCCGAGTTCAAGCATGGGGAATTCGTCGCCATGCTCGGGCCCTCGGGTTGCGGCAAGACGACGACGTTGCGCATGATCGGTGGGCTTGAGGAGGTGACGGACGGCAAAATCTTCATCGCCGACAAGGATGTCACCGACTTGCCCCCGGCCCTGCGCGACACCTCGATGATGTTCCAAAGCTTTGCACTGTTCCCCCATCGCACGGTTTTTCAGAACGTCGAATTCAGCCTGAAAATGAGGGGCATGGAAAAAGGCGCGCGCGACCGGCGCGTCTGGGAGATGCTGGAAATGGTCGGTCTGGCCGGCTTCGCCACCCGGCGGCCGCGCGATCTGTCGGGCGGGCAGCAGCAGCGGGTGGCTTTGGCGCGCGCGCTGATCAGCCGGCCGACCGTGCTGTTGCTCGATGAACCGCTCGGATCGCTCGACTTCAATTTGCGCCAGACCATGATGATCGAATTGAAACGGGTGCAGCGCGAGTTGAACATGACCTTCGTCATGGTCACGCATTCGCAGCAAGAGGCGATGTCGCTGGCCGACAAGGTCATCGTCATGAGCGATGCCGTCATTCAGCAGATCGGCACGTCGCGCGAGGTGCACGAGCAGCCGCGCACCAAATTCGTCGCCGAATTCATCGGCAACAACAATCTGTTCCAGGGCCGCATCAAATCGCGCAGCGGCTCGATCGTATTCGTCGAGAGCCTCGGTCAACTGCTGTACGTCAAGGTGCCGCCACAGGTCCGCCATGTGCCGGTCGGCAACGATATCTGGTTTTCCGTCCGTGCCGACTTGATGAATACCGGCGACCGGGAAGAGATGGCCAACCGCATCGAAGGCAAATATATCGCCAGCGAGTTCCTGGGCTCGCTGGAGACCGACGTCTTCGAAGTGGCGCCGGGCCAATACGTTCACATCGAACAGCATCGTCACGCCCAGGATTACATTTACAAGGTCGGCGAACGCGAGACGCTGTGCTGGCACGCCGAATCCGGTGTGCTCCTTGAGGATTCACGCAAACCACCGGCCGCGGATCGGGACACGGCCTAGCTGCGCAAGGAGTAGCACCATGGAAAGCGTTCCGGTCATCGATATCGCCCCGTTTCTCAGCGGGGGCGCCTCCGATCAAGCCGCCGTCGCCCGCGCCGTCGACGAGGCCTGCTCGTCGCTCGGCTTTCTCATTGTTAGCGGCCACGGCGTACCCGAACGACTGATCGAGGATATGCGCACGACCTCGTTTGCCTATTTCGACCTGCCGCCCGAGGAAAAGCTTAAATTGCGCATGCCGCCTGATCGTTATCGCGGCTACATCGCGCTCGGCAGCGAAGCGTTATCCTACTCGCTCGACGAAGCGTCGCCGCCGGATTTCAAGGAATCTTTTTCGGTCGGCCCGGTCGACCCGCCGGACGACGCCTATCACCGCGCCGCCGCGCCGGGCAAATTCTTCGCTCCCAATCTCTGGCCGCAAGGTGTGCCCGGTTTTCGCCCGGCTTGGGAGGCCTACTACCGCGAGATGGAACGGCTGGCGACGAATTTGATGCGCATTTTTGCCGTCGGGCTTGGCATGGAAAAGCATTACTTCGACGACAAGATCGATCGCCACATCACCAATTTCAGCGTCCTGCATTACCCCGAACAGGCCAAACCGCCGCTGCCGGGGCAGCTTCGCGCCGGCGCGCATACCGACTACGGCAGCCTCACCATCCTGAAACCGGATAATGCCGCTGGCGGTCTTCAGGTCCAGAGTAACGATGCTTGGATCGACGTAGCGACTTTGCCCGGCACATTTATCGTCAATCTCGGGGATCTGATGGCGGAGTGGACCAACGACCGCTGGGTATCGACCTTGCATCGCGTCATCAATCCACCTCGCGACCGGGCGGTCGGCAGCCGCCGTCTATCGATGGCGTTTTTCCATCAGCCGAATTACGACGCCGTGATCGAATGTTTGCCGACTTGCTATGACGCCGGGCATCAGCCGCGCTACGGACGCACCACGTCCGGCGAGCATGTGTGGATGAAAATCAACAAGCACCGCACACCGGAACTGGCGCAGGCGAAGGCTTAAAGCCGCGCCGCAAGAGGAGGCCGCCATGGACCGCTTCATCATTGTCGCGGGGGCACAGCTTGGCCCGATCGCGCGTGACGAGTCGCGGCAGCAAGTGGTATCGCGGCTTCTGGAAATGATGCGCGAGGCCAAGGCGCGCGGCGGCGATATCGTCGTCTTTCCGGAGCTGGCGCTGACCACTTTCTTCCCGCGCTGGTGGATGGAGGACGAAGCCGAGATCGACAGTTTCTTCGAGCGCGAAATGCCGAGCCCGGCCACCCAACCGCTGTTCGAAGCGGCACAATCGCTCGGCATCGGCTTTTATCTCGGCTACGCCGAACTGACGAACAACAACGGCGCGGCTCACCGCTTCAATACCGCGATCCTGGTCGACAAGAAGGGCGCCATTGTCGGCAAATACCGCAAGGTGCATCTGCCCGGCCATGCCGAGGACCGGCCGCATTATCCGTATCAGCATCTGGAAAAGCGCTATTTCGAGCCCGGCGATCTCGGCTTTCCGGTTTGGCGCGCCTTCGACGCCAATGTCGGTATGTGCATCTGCAACGACCGTCGCTGGCCGGAAACCTACCGCGTCATGGGCATGCAGAGCGTCGAACTGATCCTGCTCGGCTACAACACGCCGACACACCTTCCCTGGGTGCCGGTCTATGATCATCTGTCCGACTTCCACAATCACCTGTGCATGCAGGCGGGCGCCTATCAGAACAGCAGCTGGGTGGTCGGCGTCGCCAAGGCCGGCTACGAGGAGGGGAGCGAACTGCTCGCCGGCAGCTGCATCGTCGCGCCTTCAGGCGAGATCGTCGCGCAGTCAGCCACCAACGGCGACGAAGTATTCACGGCCAAATGCAATCTCGACATCAGCCGGCACAACAAAGAGCAGATGTTCAACTTCGCCCAGCACCGGCGCATCGAACACTACCGCCTGATCACCGAACGCGCCGGAGCGGTACCGCCGTTGGCGTAGTCGGAATATTCCCGGGGGTGGCCTGCCGACCGAAGCCCGCGAGCGCGAAGGGTGGCGGAAGGGGTGTCCGCCATTTATGACAAATAATACAAATATATCAATATATTAATAGTTGGCTACTATTTTGCCCACAAATCGTCCCACAGGTGAATGGAAGCGTTCCATCCGAATGGCCGCGCAGCAAATTGGAATTTCGTTTTGATCGGCATTAGCCACGAACGTCTAGTATGGCAGTCCAACTGATCGTACAGTTACCTTTCTTGATCCATCGCTCGCACGTGCCTGGTTAATTCTCACGGTTTCGTTTGGCCGGCGGACATGGTCAGTTGGCCCTCGGAGCGACAGATATCGCAGCGCCAGCGAATGTCGACTTCCGGGCTGAACTCGGACATCAAGCGATGTCCCAGTTTCGACCTCAAACGAGAAATCGCTGCGCGCTACCCAAGCGCATTGTCAACTCCGCAAGCTCAGCGTTACCTTGATTGAGCTTGGAAGTAATTACGAGCGAACACTATGGCGCGCCTATTCATCAGCCATTCGAGCAAAGACAAGGTAGCGGCGCTTGCCTTTAAGAAATGGCTCAACGAAAACGTTTTGCCCGACGAAGATGTGTTCCTTGACCTAGACAGCGAAGTCGAAGGTATAGGCGCGCGTTGGAGGGAGGCGCTAATAAATGACAGCGCTAGATGCGAAGCCGTCATCCTGCTCGCTTCACGGGACGCGATTTTGTCGCCCAAGTGCCTTTCGGAACTCCGGTTGGCAGAGGAGTTTGGAAAAGAGATCATTGTTGTTTTGTTAGATGACAGTTTGTTAGATAACAACGCACAAATTGATCGCCTTAGTCCATTTGCGCAACGACAAATTTTTAGGGTGGGTTACCGAGGCGAGCAGCATGAAGTTCGGTTCGACCTTGATGCTCTTTCTCAGGTCAAAGACTATCTCGTCAAACGCGGCATCGCGGCGCTTGAAGAAATCGATGCGCTACGGCAGGCGCGGGTCGAGGTTAATCACCGCGCGCATCGATCCTTGCCGGATGAGACTGCCTTTCAGGATGCCGATTGGCGCTTTATCGAGACAAACGTCGCGCCTAAAGCTAGCGTGCCCGGTGACGACAGCGTCGAGACAACGCTCGTAAAGAGTTTGGCGAGGTCCCGCCCTAACCTCGTCGACCTCGCTGCGCTTGCGAGTCTGGCCGTCCATGTCGAACCATTCCTGCTTCGTCGTCTGCGCCTGCGTTTCCTTCCAAGAAGTGACGCCTCGCTGGAGGCCGACCTCGCTTTCAGCGAACTGGCGACCAGCCACGCCGGCTCCTTCGAACTCGACCCTGCCTTTCTGCCCGCACTTCGTATCCATCTCGCGCGCAGGGGGTGGGTTGATGAGGCCAGAGATATAATCGCCAGCACGCACGTTGACCTCTCCATCGCCCTGCAAATCGAGGAAGAGATAATATTTCTTACTCTTAAAAAATCCGCTGGATGGGAGGACCAGGTATCTGAACTGCTTGCCCGCGCCGCCAAAGCCGCAAGAGATCGACAAGAGGTGGCGCGGTGGGCGTTTCGCGCCATTCAGGAGCTTCCGAAAGAGGTTCAGACCACCGACGGTTTCTGGCTGCTTGCCGACACGTCCAGCAAAAAGACTGGTCGTGCGCCACCGCTTGGTCCGATTCCAGCAGCTAACTACCTGAGACTTGCGAACGTCTTGGACACTCTTTCCCCTCGCACCGTAGACGTGGGAGCCATTCGCGATCGCAATGATCTGCTGCTGACTATCCCGCCGACTCAAGCAGATTTCCTTTTTCCAGTTCCCGAGACCTTTCCAGTCCCACTCATCATCAAATCTGAGGAAAAGACTGATGAGCTAAAATTGGACACCAGCGCCGGTACCGCTTTTGCCAAGGTCCCCAACATTAGTTCTGGACCAATCACGGTTCAGACGCTCGGTGGAAAGATTTACATTATCCCTGCCAGTGGCGCGGCGCCGCCGACCAAGCCACCGGTGTTTGCAAACGATCGAGACCGCCATCTATTCGGTCCCGGACCAAAGTGGATCCTTTCGCTAGATGGCGGGGGAGTGCGCAGTGCATTGACTATTGCGTTTCTTGAGCGGATCGAGGCGATACTCCAGGAGCGCGATGGAAAGGATGCGCGGCTCGGTGACTACTTCGATCTGATCGGAGGAACATCAACCGGCGCGATCATCGCCAGTGCCCTGGCGCTAGGCTACCGCATGGCCCAGGTAAAAGAGTTCTACATGCGGCTCGTGCCCTTCGCCTTCAAACGCCAGCGCTGGAGCATTCCGTTGTTGCAGCCCAAGTTTGACGCCCGCAGGCTGCACGAGCTGATCGAGCCGATGCTCGGGACTCGTTTGCTATCGACTACCGATTTAATCACGGGTTTCTGCGTCATTGCGAAGCGCATGGATACGGGAAAACCCTGGATTGTGGCCAACAATCCCAGAGCGCCCCATTGGGAGCCAGGTCCCGGAACCCAACAGCCATCGGTACGGCACTTCGGAACAAGCCAAATCAACTTGGCCAGCCTCATTCGTGCAAGCACTGCCGCACCGCATTTTTTTGAACCGGAACTGATTACCCTCACGGAAGATGGGACTGCGGTTCCCATGATCGACGGCGGGGTGACGCCACATAACAATCCATCCCTGGCCCTCTTCCAGATTGCCACGGCAAAAGCGCAAGGGCTGTTGTGGCGAACCGGACCAGAAAATCTTGGAGTTGTTAATGTTGGCACTGGAACTTACCGGTCACGGCTGTCGTATGAGAGTCTTGGCTTTGCTCGCTTGACCAAACTTGCCTTACACTCTTTGTTGTCATTAACAGCGGACATCGAGAATTTGGTGCTAGCGACAATGCAATGGATGGGCGAATCCCCGGCGCCATGGTCAATAAACTCAGAGGTCGGATCTCTAGTCGGCGACTCTCCCCCAGGCGGCAAGATGTTTCACTATGTGCGCTATGATGTGCGCTTGGAAAGGTTTTGGCTTGATCGCGAGTTAAACTACCAGGTCGCTGACGAACGGCTTGCTCGTCTTCGCGGTTTGGACGACCCCGAACTAATCCACGAGCTCTATAAGATCGGCGCCATGGCGGCGGAAAAGCAGGTCAGAGTCGAGCATTTCGTCGATCGCCTCCACAGCCCCGACCTAGCACCAAATGAAGCCTAACTATGGACGAAGGATTTGACAGTCGGCGCGATCGACATTTATTTGGGCCTGGATCAAAAAGGATCCTGGCACTTGGAGGCAGCGCTAACAGCGGAATCAGCACTGCGATTTTTATCGCCTTTCTTGAGCGCGTCGAGGAGATTTTAAGCCAACGAATAAACCAACCGACCCGACTTGGCGATTATTTCGATCTCATTGGCGGCACCTCTTTTGGCGCCATCACAGCAGCCGGTCTTGCGCTCGGGTATCGGGGCGGGGAGCTAAAGGATTTTGTGTTCAAGCTCATCCCGTTCGCGTTGAAAAGCACTTCCCTGCGTATGCCAGGACTCCAACCCAAATTCGACGCCGACGCACTGCGCAGCGGAATTCGGGACCTTGTCGGCGATCGCGCTCTGGAAAGTTCCGATCTCATCACCGGCCTCTGTATCATTCTTAAGCGCATGGATACCGGCAGTCCGTGGATCATTTCCAACAATCCGCGCGCGCCGTATTGGGAGGATGGCAAGGATTACATCGGCAACAAGAGCTACCCGCTGGTGAATCTACTGCGTGCCTCAGCAGCGGCGGCACACTTCTTCGATCCCGAGCTACTACCGATCGGCACTTTGCGGCCCGAGGACATCGAACCGTTGAACGTGCCGCTGTTGGCCCGCCTCTTTCAGGCCACGATGCGCACAATCGGCCTGAGCAAGCCGGTCACGATCGACCCGAATATTTACGGGCTGTTTGTCGACGGGACATTAACCCCGCACGGCAATCCATCGCTCGCCTTGCTGAATATGGCAATACTCCAGCCTTTCAGAATTAGATGGCCAACGGGTCCGGAACGCCTCACTGTCTGTTCGATCGGCGCCGGACGCCGGCGTTTCCAACCTCCTGGCGGCTCGCTCACGGGCTTCGCCACGATGGCCATCGCCGGGCTGACGACGATCGTCACCGATGCTGAAGAGACGGTCCTCGCCCAAATGCAGTATCTTGGTGAATGTCCTACGCCTTGGGGCGATTCCGACACGGGTATCAGTGCGGAAGATTCGCCCCAGGGCGGCAAGATGTGCCGCTTTTTGCACTACAATATCGAGTTCGAGCCGGAGTGGATCAAGAACACAATTGGCGAGACACTGTCCCCGAAGGACATTGCCCGTTTACAGGTATTGGACGATCCTAACGTCTTGAGCGACGTATACGGTCTCGCACAGACGGTTGCCAAGAAGCAGGTGAAACTCGAGCACTTTAGTTGAGGTCGCCCCCAAAACGTGTCGATAGGGCCTTGGCATGACTACTCGTCTCTGCAAATATTCGCGCCGCGCCTAACCTCAATCGACGCACCCCGCCACCATCGGTATGCAACCAAAAATCTTCATCAGTCACAGCGCCAAGGACGAGTTGACCAGCTCTCTTTTGACAACGCTGGAGCAGAGGCTGAATGAGGTTGGATACTATGTACTGGTCGATCGGACCCGCCTGAAGATCGATGGTATCGGCACCAATTGGCGGGCTACCCTCAATCAATGGCTAGATATCTGCGACGGGGCCGTTCTGCTTATCTCACCGGACGCATTGAAGTCTGCCTGGGTTCACGCCGAGTCTACCATCCTGAATTATCGGCATCACCGCGACAAGGAACGAGGAGTGGAGTTCCCATTATTGATAATCCATACCGGAGGAACTCAAGCCGGACAAATCGCGGGCCCGGAGTTCGGAATTAATGCCCTCGACCACATCCAGTCGATGCAAATGGGCAGCGGTGTCGATGTTTGCGCTGTAGCGGAGCGAATCTTTTCACCTGCTCTCCGGGCTGCTCAGCGCTCCGAAAGTTCCGATCTATGTTTTGACATCTCCAAGGAGCTCAGCGCCTGCAATGACGAAAGTCTGGTGAGAGCAGGCGAGAAACTGGAAAGGGATTTCACGAGCCTCCATTCGGGCACAATCAGTAAATCAATCACGTTGGCATATCTGCTGATGGGAGCACAATTGCGAGAGGCGGCTCACGCACTGTGTGAGATTTGGCCGACGCGCCGGCCGGCGCAAGACAACATCATGAGGCTGCTCGAACCCAGCTGGGCTGACCCCCGAAGCGTTGGATGGCTTATCGATGACTTCATAAAAATTGTGCCGCCCCGCGCGGCCATCGTTCCGACCGCTCATGTCGACAGCGTTTCATGCCACGTCGATCGTGCTCAACGACGCAACCCCGCAATGAGATGGATCAGAACCATTGTCCCGAAGCTCGGTGACCGCGAGCCCCAAGACTGCATTGACAAGCTCATTGCCGATCTTGCCAACAAGCTCAGGATAGCGTCGTCCGAAGACGTTTTGGCTGAAATTCGCTCGACGATTGAGATCTCCGCGGAGCAAAACTATCCGTTCGTTTTTATATTTAACACGTGGGATATGTACGAACAGGTCGGCCCAGCAATTGAGGAAGCATTCGGTCCGATAACCAGCATTGTACTCAATAGGGGCGGAAAGGCGCCGCTCTCGGCAGACATACGGATCACCGAGATCCCGAACGTAGATCCTAGCCGCGAGGAAGCATTCTGGCGCGATCGAAAGCTTGCTTGGACGATACTTGCAAGCCTTCCCGGTTGATTTCGGATGTGGTCATGCAAAATACCGCAGCAAATTTTGATCCACTGAACGTCACAAACAAATTCGAGATTAGGCGCGATCCTGAGCCCGGTGACCTGCGTGACGGAAGCATCTACGTTTACAATCCGGCTGTTGTGGACGCTGTGAGAGTAGCGATGGCGGCCAATCGGCCGCTGCTCGTGAGCGGTGTGCCGGGAAGTGGTAAGTCGTCATTGGCGCCAAATATCGCTCGCCAATTTGGGTATCGATATTACTCACTGGTTGTCAGCTCACGAATGCAGGCAAACGATCTCCTTTGGACTTTGGATGCGGTACGAAGACTGGGGGATGCCCAAGCCCAGCGTATGAAGAGTCGCTACGAGCACTATGTTGAGCCCGGAGTCCTTTGGTGGGCATTCGATCCAGAAAGCGCTCGCTTGCGTGGACTCACCCAAGATGAGATCGATCCGGTGGACTACGCGCGAGAGCCGGACATTCTGTCGCTCGCCAATCCCCCCAGCGTGCCGGCGGTCGTGCTAATCGACGAAATCGACAAAGCTGATCCAGACGTTCCAAATGACCTTCTGGTGCCGTTCGGTTCGTATGAATTTTCTCTGCCCAACGCCGTCGTCAAGGCAAAATCAAAACCGTTCGTCATTATGACGACGAACGAAGAGCGCGAATTGCCGCCCGCATTTAGGCGGCGCTGTATCGAGCTTGCGCTGACTGCACCGGATGTTCAACACTTGGTCGAGATTGCAAAACACCATTTTGGATCAGAAGACGAAAAGATCTATGGTGTGATTGCCGAACGCACCTGCGAAGCGGCGAAAGTGCTGACCGCCAAACGGGAACGGCCGCCAAGCACCGCCGAATTTCTCGACGCCATCCACGCCTGGCGGGGCTTAAAAAATGATAGCAGCAGTAGTACACTTCTGGACACGATAATGAAGCTCACGATCTGGAAGCGGCAGGAGCAGTCCTCGGGTTCGCCCTAACATGAATTCTGGAATCGTCTTCATCGCCGAGTTCATTCGCTCCTGGGCGGCTGACGGGTTTGCACTCGACAGACGTGACGCCATTGCCCGACAGTGTGGACTGGCATGCGTTAACGAACGAGCGCATGCGAAGCCACCATCCGACATGGTGGCACAATCCGTCATCGACGAGGATGACTATAACGACGATACCGCCGAGGACATTGGCAATGTTGAATGGGGGCATTCCGCTAAATTCGAAAATGAGGAGCCGCCAGGACCAACAGCTTCGACACCCAGCTCCGTCCGCACACCACGTATCGATGCTCCGGCAGTCAATCCGGCAGCAAGGCGGCTTGAGCCCATCGCAGTGCGTTCGAGCGACCAGTCATCATCGACAGCGTGGTGGCCAACCCTCGAACCGCTGGCCCGGTCGCCTGAGCGAGCGCGGACTGCAGACCTAGGTCCTCCAGAACCGCTGCTTAGGCGAACTTGGCAACGCGCGATTCTTACCGAGATCGGAGCTACGTTCCATGCCGATGGCGAACCCGACATTTCGGCGCTGGTAGAAGCCGTTGCACGACAAAAGCTGCTAAAGCAGATACCACGCCAACGCGTGAAGTCGAATAGACTTGGCCTCTGCTGCTATGTCGACGTTGGTGACGGCATGGGCCCCTTCGCAGCGGACCAAAGAGAGTTCTTGCGCGATCTGCAAAAGGTTATCGGAAAAGACGCACTGTCGCTAAAACGCTTTCGCGGCACTCCGCTGCGGTCAGACTGGCAGGGCGCTATTAACCTCGGTCTTCCGCCGCACGGTCACCCCATATTGATTTTGAGCGATCTCGGAATCGGACGACCGAGATATTCGACGGATCCTGCACCGATTTCGGACTGGTTGAAATTCATAAACATATTAGCCGAAGCAGCCAATCCGGTAATTGCTTTGGTGCCTTACCCGCCCACGCGATGGCCAATGGAGCTTAGCCGATCGATGAATCTTCTGTTCTGGGATCCTACAACCAACTCACGAGCCGTTGCGGCGACTGTGAGGCGTCGTCGGGCTAGCCATCGCTAGGTGCATCGAATTGGATGACTGGTCCAGCTAAACGCATTACCTGCCAGATCGGAGTGAAACCATTTTTGCACGTGCGTAACTGGCGATTTCTGCTGTTTGCTTCAAAAGACGACGTTGGAGCTGGGATGCTCCCAGCCCGACCAATTACTTCGAGCGAGCTTACTCCCATCAATCTGAAGCGAATCCGCGCCTCCAAACCCGGTGGAACATGGCAGTACGGGAGGTTATCGGCGGATTGCCCGCGATCAAGGCGGGCCGTCGTCTTTCCCTTCCTGCGCCTATGACACTCGGCGACCAGTTTAGCTGGCCAATCGCAGCATGGAGAGGATCGGCGGGATGACTGCTGCGCGGTCCTGCGTAGGGTGTCCGAAGCGCCCGTTGCCGAAGCCGTAACACTGTCCCGCAAAGTTTTCCCGTCCGATATTCGTTCGTCCCCCCGCGAGCCAGCGTCAAGATCTGTCTTCCATTTTTTCGGATTGGAGTGAGTCGCGTCGGGAAGTTTCGGTTGTCCAAGTCGGGAGGCGATCAAGACCAATCGCCTTCGCGATTGCGGGATACCGAAGTTGCGACAATCTAAGATGTCCCAAACCACGTGGAAACCCTGGTCGGTCAGCGCCTTGCAAAATTTGCGAAACACGACGTGGCGTGCCAGGCTCGCGACGTTTTCCATCGTAACCACGTCCGGCCTGCTGTCTTTAACCAGCATTGCGAACGCGCGTAGCAGACTCCATTGGTCCTTACGCCTCCAGCTTCGCCCTTGCGTGTACGACGAGAACGGCTGACAGGGTGCGCAACCCGCTAACACGCGTACGTCGACATCTGCCCATGCGGCAACGAGTTCTTCTGTCGTCAACTTAGCGACGTCGCCCAGGACGAAGCGCGCACCGGGATTGTTGGCCTCGTACGGATGTTGGCATGCCCTGTCCAAATCTATTCCAAGTCGAACTTCCAGGCCTGCGTCCCTCAGACCCTTCGTAAGACCTCCAGCACCGCAGAACAGATCGATCGCCCCTATCCGCCTTTCTCGATACGGTCGTCGTCGGTCGGGAGACCGGCCCGCACGCCCCCTTTGCTTGCGCCGCGCCATGTGCTGCAGATCAGATTTTCGGGACGGGTCAACTCTGGTATGCTTCATCAAGATTTTGCTACCGTTTTGCTGGGCCAACCTGCGTCCTGGCTTTTCAATGTCCGATACTCTAGTTCGAGGCCGGGATAAGAATCGCACGTCTTCTACTGATTCGGAATCCTTGATCGACGTTTTTGCGATGCTGCAGACTTAACCCCAACAGCAGTGTGCCGCCCGTACGCGACTCCCACATCGCCCCGGCCCCCTTCGCGTCGTCGCGCAAGGGAACCGAGTTCCTTCCGCAAAATCGCGGCGAGGCGCGTCCGGTCGACAGTCTGGCATTCCCAGACCGTGATTACCGACCAGCCGCAAGCAATTAGCTTGCGACGCACCCTCCGATCGCGCGCTTTGTTCGCTTGAAATTTTGCAGCCCAAAAACGAGTTCGTGTTTTAGGCGTGGTCGCCTTGGGGCAAGCAGCATGTCGATGCCAAAAACAGCCATGCACCAAAATCACCGTAGAGAATTTCGCCAGCACTATATCCGGAGTACCGGGCAGTTCACTCCGATGCAGACGAAAGCGATATCCCATCGAGTGCAGAACGCTTCTTACAACCCGCTCGGGCTTCGTATCATGCGCGCGAACACGCGACATGAGTGCACTTCGTCTTCTGCGGGAAAGGGTGTCGACCACGGCTTAGTTCACCATTCGATTAGAGCAAACCGGAACGATCGGGATCGCGGAAAAGCTCGGCGTCGCGGATTTAGCCTCGCAACGTGTCGAGATCGGCTCTGGCCGTAGAGTCGCGGGTAGGACAGCGTCTGCTATGATAAGGCTCCGGGCATGGGAGCTATCGGAGGGCATTTTCGTATGATCCTGTGGCTAATTATTCCTCGGGTTCCGTTTTTGTGTAATACCGAATTGCCGCGATGTCAATAAAGGTAATACCAAAAAAGAAACGCAGCCGCGGGCGTCCTTCGACCGGACGCGATCCGGTGAGGACTGTTCGGCTCCCAGACGGACTGCTCGACGCCGTTGATCAATGGGCAGTCGAGAAGGGGATCACGCGCTCTGAAGCCATTCGTGCTCTACTCGAGAGGGCACTGGCGAAATAGCGATCAGGCGAAATCGCTTTGAGGTGGCATCGAAGCGCGGTTTATTGTGGCAGGCTGAGTACAAGAGTGTTGAGCCTCACGGGGCATAGGGCGGCTCTGACGCGTGAGGCACTAAAAGAGACTGCCGCCGGGCCAGCTACTTCTAACTTTGCTGCAAAACCAATCTCGAAAATTCCGCCATATAGCCGCTTCTTTTTGCCGTCCACTCTTAGTGAGGGTTTCAATGGTTGGATCAATGTTAGCGCGTGTTGCCCTCGCCCAAGCCAAAGCATCGCCATGCGCACGTTCTGCCGAAAGCATCAACTCCGTGAAATAATCGAGGCAGCGCGTTCCGTCTGAATCGACAAATACTCCGTCACTATCGGTGAGGCGCGGAGATACGGCGACGCGCGCCTGTTTCGCGACACACCTTTCGAGACGATAGGCATCGATCATAGCCTCGCCAGCCACGACGCGCCCCTCGTGATAAAGTCTGCCCCTACTCAATCCGCCACGCGTTAAAAGCCCCAGGTCAAGTCCGACGCGAACAATTTCTGCGGTGATCCGCTGCATTTGTTGCCGGACCATTTGGGCCCAACCCGGAGCAACTAGTGTCGCAACAGGGTCCTCAGGATCACCAAATACTGCGGGATAGCTCACTACTATATTGTCTGAGAATGTCGTGATTTCGGCTGGACTCGTGATCTTGTAGCTGCCGTCCTGCTGTGCCTCCCCCTTCACGTCGAAACTCGTTTGCGCTTCCGCGATCTCGGCCAGCACGCGAATCAACCTCTCCATCCGTTGGTCGTCCCATTGCTCGACGGCCGATGCAAACCCAAGAAAGTCAAGGAACAGTACTTCGTGCTCGCGCATCAGAGGCTCGCTCACCACTTCGCTTGTAGGTTTTTCACTCACGGCGCCAGCTTTCCCACCGCTTAGCCCGCTGTCGCGCGTTTCCCAATATACTCCGCCCAAACCTCCATGAGACGCTGACGCTTATCAAAGAGATCGGTGCGGCGGTAAGCAGCCTCGGTCTTGCTCTCAACCGCATGTGCGAGAGCCATTTCTACGACCTCACTCGGGAAGTTTGTGCGCTCCGCAGCCCAATCGCGAAAAGTCGAGCGAAAGCCATGTGACGTGATATCGCCACGGTTCATGCGACCCAAAGTCATCAAGAGCGCCATGTTTGAAAGAGGGCTGTCTGCCGTACGCCCGGGAAATACGTAATCGCCCTTTAGCCGTTTCATTCGCTTAAGCACCGCCGTTGCGGATGCCGAAAGTGGAACGCGATGTTCGCGGCTGCCTTTCATACGCTTTGCCGGGACGGTCCAGACGTGATTTTTGAGATCGATTTCCGGCCATCGTGCGTAGATCACTTCGCTGGTGCGTGCCGCGGTGAGAATAAGAAACTCGAGCGCCGCGGCACTGGTCCCCTCAATCTCCCTGAGCTCCTTCATGAAGGCTGGGATCTCGGTATAGGGGAGGGCGGCATGGTGCTTTACCGTTCGCACCTTCGATCGCGCCGGCAGCAGGTGATTGAGATGGCCTCGCCAGCGGGCGGGATTCTCGCCCGTTCGGTAGCCGCGCACTTTTGCCCAATCGAGGATAACTTCTATCCGACCGCGCACGCGGCGCGCCGTTTCCGTCTTCGTGGTCCAGATCGGCTCGATTGCTCGCATCACATGGTCGGTATCTATGTCTTGAACCGAAACTGAGCCAAAGACCGGCGAAGCATAAGTCGTCAGCGTATTCCGCCACTGCTGGCGATGTTTTTCGTTTTTCCAGGCTATTTCATGCGCGCTGACGTAAGCATCCGCACACTTGTCGAAAGTGATTGCGCGCGCCGTAGCAAGCTTTTCTGCAGCGACACGCTGCCTTTCCTCCTCCTGACGCTGGGTGAGGGGATCCCGTCCGTCGCTGAGAAGGAGACGCGCGTCGCTCGCCTTCTTGCGGGCGTCGGCCAGGCTTACTTTCGTCAGCGCCCCGAGCCCCATTTCCCGGGGTTTGCCCTTGAGCATGTAGCGGAGCGCCCAGCTTTTTGCGCCTCCGCGACCAACTCGCAAATAAAGACCAGCGCCATCTGCATAAAGCCCCGGAGTGCTCGCATGGTTGACCGCCAGCGCCGTCAATCTTTGGATTTTTTGCGCCATCCCTAGCGTTCCTCGTGAGTGTGACGGACGACTCGTCCGCCGCGCTGAACCGTTCTCGAACTTCGTGTTGTGGAGTTCGAATGCCAAGAGGCCGGAAGTGTCCGCCTATGTAGCAAAAAACAGAAGTGTCCGCCGTACCCCACAAGTCGTCCCACAAATGTTCGCTGGCTTGCCGCGGCTCATGGCGAACGACGACGAGCACAATTGTAGCAGAAAATTGCTTAATAGCAATGGCTTATGCGGAGAATGGCGGACGCTGACGAACGCCTGCGGAGAGGGAAGTGGCGGAAGGGGTGAGATTCGAACTCACGAGGGAGCAAGCCCCCTGCCGGTTTTCAAGACCGGTGCCTTAAACCACTCGGCCACCCTTCCGTGTTGACTGCCGCCGTGCACGCGATGCTGCAGAGCCGCATTTCAGCCGCAAAGCGGCGGTGCTGTCTTCCTAAGTTGTTGTTAAAAATAGATTATTTAAAACGATCCTGTTATGGACTTTTTAACCGATGGATGGTTATTAGCGCGTAACCGAGCGCTTTACGCCGGCTATCCCAAAACAAACTGGATCAACAACAAGAGGCTTCGCCGCTAATGACGTCACTTGCTACGAGTTTGGTCGGGTACTTTCAAGACAACAGCGAAGCCGCGCAGGAGACTTTCGTGCGCGTTGTTTTCGGCGCCTTCATGGGCAGCCTCGTTGTCCTGCTCATCCTGTTGTATGCGGGCGTGCCGATCGTCTGATCGAATCCGCTCCCGCTATTGCTCATCCTGACATTTTGGTTTGATTGCTGCGGCGGCCTCCTGGGCCGCCGCAACGTTATGTTCACTATCCAAGCGGCCCTGCGCATTTTCGCCACAATCTAACCACGCTCAGGTTTAATACCTAGGGGACGGGGATCGGGGAATGCGGAGTCGGCTTCGCACGGCTGTGGGACGGTTTGCGCCGATCGGCGCCTGCGCGTTGCTTTCGTGCCTGCTCGCCAATTGCTCCAGCGGGGTGGACTCGCGCTACGGCGTTTCGGCAAGCCCGCGGGTGGTCGCGGACGGCGATCCGGTGCCGAAGGGCGGTGGCGTTTACCGGGTGGGCCAGCCTTATGTCGTCGGTGGCAAGACTTACGTGCCGGAAGACAACCCCAACTACCAAGCGACCGGCCTTGCCTCCTGGTACGGCGAGGACTTCCACGGCCGCTTGACCGCCAACGGCGAAGTCTTTGACGCCGACGGCATTTCAGCAGCGCACCCAACGATGCCGCTGCCGAGCTATGCCCGTGTCACCAACCTCTCCAATGGCCGCTCGCTGATTGTGCGGGTCAACGACCGCGGCCCCTACCACGGCAACCGCATCATCGACGTGTCCAAGAACGCGGCGTACCTTTTGGGCTTCCGCGCCAGCGGCACCGCGTGGGTCCGGGTCGAATATGTAGGGCGTGCGGCGCTTACCGGCTCCGACGACCGCGTGCTGGCGGCAACCTTGCGGCAGGACGAGCCAGCCCCGGCGCCAGGCGCAATCAAGCTCGCGGCGACGCCGCTGTTGCCGGCTTCGGCGACCACCGCTTCGCTGCCACGCGGTGCCCGCTATGCTAGCGCGTCGACCAGTGACGCCTTGCCCGAGGCAGGCGATCCCAAGCCGATGTCGTACGCGGAAGGCCCGAACGGGCGCGACGGCCCAGATCAATATCTCAACGGCCGCGGCCTTTACTGAAACACCGCTTTTATTGCGGCTTTTCCGCCTATTGCTTGCGCCGCGCGTGCGTGAGAATTGACACCTAGTGGTGCGGATTTGACATTCGATCCCCACTTGGCCGCAAAGGACTGATACTTGCCAGTGGTCCTTTGATTCTAACATTCGCATAAGAGCCTGCCGAACCGGGATGCGAATGTTAGAGTCGGACCACTAGAATTTGACCGTCTGTGCAAGGCCTGTTGGAGGCTCCTTTTGCGTCTGTTGCTGCACCGGTTGCTCGTCGGCGGCGTTGCAGCTGCGCTTTTAGCCGCGGCGGCTTTTGCCGCGCATGCCGTCTCGAACATGAACGTCAAGAAGGACGACACCTTCCAGACCAACGTTCCCGCCGCGCTGGTCCTCGATCCCGAAAGCGACAGTGTCTTGTTCGAGAAGAATGGCGATCAGCTGGTCGCGCCGGCAAGCCTCGCCAAACTGATGACGCTCGAATACCTATTCAACGAAATCAAGCAAGGCCGCGTCCAGCTCACCGACGAATACATCATCAGCGAAAATGCTTGGCGAAAGGGCGGCGCGCCCTCGCACGGTTCGACGATGTTCGCGGCGATCCACACCCGGGTGAAAGTCGACGACCTTCTCCACGGCATCATCGTCGATTCCGCCAACGACGCCTGCATCGCGGTCGCCGAAGCGCTCGCCGGCAATGAAAACGATTTCGGCCTCATGCTGACCAAACGCGCACGCGAGATCGGGCTGGAGAAATCGACCTTCACCAACGCCACCGGCTATTCCGATCCGAACCTGCGCGTCACGCCGCGCGAACTCGCCACGCTCGCGCGGCACATCATGAAGACCTACCCCGAGTTCTATCCGTACTTTTCCGAGCGCGAATTCACCTGGAACAATATCCGCCAGCAAAATCGCAACCCGCTGCTCGCCATGGGCATCGGCGCCGACGGACTGAAAACCGGCGAGACTGCGGAGGCGGGCTTCAATCTGGTCGGCTCAGCGGTGCAGGACAATCTGCGCCTGATCGTGGTCGTGACCGGCGCGCATTCGGAGAAGGAACGCGCGGACGAAGCGCGCAAAATGCTCGACGCGGGCTTTCACGGCTTCGAGGCGCGCGTGCTGTTCGCCGAAGGGCAGACAATCGGCGAGGCCAAGGTGTTCGGCGGCGCTCGCAGCTACGTACCGCTGGTCGGGCCGGGCACCATCCAGGTGATGATGCCGCGAAGCGGCGGCGAGCATCTTATCGCCCGCATCGTCTATACCGGACCGGTACCGGCGCCGGTCACCAAAGGCCAAAGCATCGGCAAGCTCAAAGTCTGGCGCGGCGAGAATTTGGCGCTTGAAGTGCCGCTGCGGGCGGCTGACGACGTGAGCAAGGGCAGCATGTCGCATCGGGCGATGGATGCCGCGACTGAGCTCATGATCGGCTTGTTTCGCGCCGGCGTGAACCGGCTATGATTGCCGAGTCGCGGTGCAGCGCCGCGGCACTGCCGTATTGTCAGGCTTAAAGGGATTGGCGTGGGGGTGGATTAGTTTCTTCCCTCGCCCCACCTACGAAAAAAGCTCTGTAATATTTTGACAGTCAAAGGCTTTTTGCAAACCAAAGATGCTGCATCGACCTGACCGAGATCGAGCGATGAAGGGCAAATTCATTACCTTCGAAGGCGGCGAGGGGACCGGCAAATCGACCCAAGCCGCAGGGTTGGCGGACCGCCTTCGTTCGCTTGGAATTGACGTCACGGTCACCCGCGAGCCCGGCGGCTCGCCTGGCGCCGAGATCATGCGCCACGTCATTCTCTCCGGCGCTGCCAAACCGTTCGGCCCGGAAGCGGAAGCGATCCTGTTTGCGGCGGCGCGCGACGATCACATCCAGTGCACCATCCTGCCGGCGCTGCGTTCGGGGCAGTGGGTGATTTGCGACCGCTTTATCGATTCCACGCGGGTCTATCAGGGCGCCTTGGGCGACGTGGACCATCGCTTCATCCGCGCGCTGGAGCGCGTATCCGTCGGTAATCTTTTCCCCGATTTGACCTTCGTGCTCGACGTACCGGTTGAAATCGGACTGAGGCGCGCTGCCGGCCGCCGCCGCGGCGCCAAGGCCGACCGCTTCGAAGCCGAAACCATCGAATTCCACGAGAGACTGCGCGAGGCCTATCTCGCGCTCGCCGCCGCCGAGCCGGAGCGCTGCGTCATCATCGATGCGGCCACGCCGAAAAAAGTGGTCGCCAAGCGCATCTGGCAGGCCATGAGTGCGCGGCTTAAGCCCGACGCGCCGCTAGCGCCGGTGCAACTTGAGGCCTCGGTGTCATGAGCACCGCCGAGGACGAAGACTTCGAGGAAGCACCGACGCCGCGAGCCACTAGCCAATTATTCGGCCATGCGAGCGCCGAAGCGGCGCTGTTGGCCGCCTATCGCGGCGGCCGCGTGCCGCATGCCTTCATGCTGGTGGGTCAACGCGGCATCGGCAAAGCGACGCTCGCTTACCGGATGGCGCGCTTCGTCCTGGCGCATCCCGATCCCAACTCGGCCGAAGTAGCTACGGCGACCTCGCTTGCGCTCGATGCCGAGCATCTGGTGGCGCGCCGCGTCGCCGCACAAGGACACGGCGATCTGCTCGTGCTCGAGCGCATGCCGAACGACAAAGGCCTGCTGCGCCAGCAAATCGCCGTCGACGATGTCCGCCGCACCGTGCCATTCTTCGGCTCGACCGCAGGCGAGGGGGGCTGGCGGGTGGCGATTGTCGATGCCGTCGACGAACTCAACCGCTTTGGCCTCAATGCGCTGCTCAAGGTGCTGGAAGAGCCGCCGCGGCGCGCCATGCTGCTGCTGGTTTGCCATTCGGCCGCGCTGGTGCCGGCGACCTTGCGCTCGCGCTGCCGGGTCATGACGTTGCGGCCTCTGGCGCAGAGCGAAGTTGCCGCGGCGCTGGCCAGTGCGGTGGGGCGGAAGCCAGGCGATCCGCACATCGAAGCTGCCGCGGCCGCCGCCGACGGCAGCGTGGCGCGCGCTTTGGCCTTCCTCGATGAAGACGCGCTGGCGCTGCGGGCGCGCGCGCTTGAAGCGCTCGACCGGCTGCCCACGCTCAATCCCAATGCACTGCATGCGCTTGGGGAAGCGCTCGCCGGCACCGATCCGCAGCCGCTTTTGGCTTTTATCGACACCGTCAATGCCTGGCTGTCGCAGCGGCTCGATCCGTCCCGCGAGGCGCTGCCGCGGCTTGAGCGACTGGCGGAGGCCTCCGAGCGCATCAATGCGGCTTCACGCGATGCCGCCGAATACAATCTCGAGCGCAAGCCGCTCGTGTTCAGCGTGTTCGGCTTGCTTGCCGAGGCCACGGGCGGTTGATACCTACACCGCTCCGGCCGGCGAAGGCCTGCCCATCCAGCGATCTTAAAAGCATCAAATGCCCGGCAAGCCCTATTACATCACCACGGCTATCGCATACCCCAACGGGGTGCCGCATATCGGCCACGCTTATGAGGCGATCGCCACCGACGCCATCGCGCGCTTCAAGCGGCTCGATGGCGATGACGTATTCTTTCTCACCGGCACCGACGAGCACGGCAGCAAGATGGTGCAGACCGCCGCGCGAGAAGGGGTGACCCCGCGCCAATTGGTCGAGCGCAACGTAACGCGCTTTCAGGCCATGGTGAAAATGCTCAACTGCTCGAACGACGATTTCATTCGCACCACCGAGCCGCGCCATTATCGCGCCTCGGAAGCGATCTGGGAGCATATGCAGGCCGCCGGCGACATCTATCTCGACAAATATGCCGGGTGGTATTCGGTGCGCGACGAAGCCTATTACGCCGAGAGCGAGACCCGCATCGACGACAAGGGTCAACGGCTTGGCCCGAACGGCACGCCGGTCGAATGGGTCGAGGAGGAGAGCTATTTCTTCCGGCTCTCGGCCTATCAGGACAAGCTGCTCGAGCTCTATGCCAGCGATCCGAATTACGTGATGCCCAAGGAGCGCTTCAACGAAGTCATCAGCTTCGTCAGCGGCGGCCTGCAGGATCTTTCGATTTCGCGCACCACCTTCGACTGGGGCGTGCCGGTTCCCGGCAACCCCAAGCACGTGATGTATGTGTGGGTCGACGCGCTGACCAATTACATCACCGCGGTCGGCTATCCCGACACCAACAGCGCGATGTTCAAGAAATTCTGGCCGGCTGACCTGCATGTGATCGGCAAGGACATCGTGCGCTTTCACGCCGTCTATTGGCCGGCTTTTTTGATGTCGGCCGGGGTCGCCGTGCCGCGGCGCATCTTCTCCCACGGTTTTTTGTTTAACCGCGGCGAGAAAATGTCGAAGTCGGTGGGCAACGTCATCGATCCGTTCGATTTGGTCAAAGCCTACGGCGCCGATCCGCTGCGCTATTTCTTCCTGCGCGAAGTGCCGTTCGGCCAGGACGGCAATTACAGCCACGAAGCCATCATCAACCGCACCAACGCCGACCTTGCCAACGATCTCGGCAATTTGGCGCAGCGCTCGCTCACGATGGTGGCGCGCAATTTCGGCGGCGTGTTGCCGAAGCCGGGCGCGTTCACCCGAAGAGACGAGGAGGTGCTGAACGCCGCGGACGACATGATTGGCTCCGCGCGCCACGACATGAAAACCTACCAGCTGCAAAGAATACTGGTCTTCGTGTGGACGGTGGTGGCCGTCACCAACGGCTATTTTGCCGATTCCGCACCGTGGGCGTTGGCGAAAACCGATCCCGAGCGGCAGGGCACGGTCCTTTATGTGACGGCGGAGGTGTTGCGGCAGGTTGCCATCCTGGCGCAGTCCTTTGTGCCCGCGTCGGCGGAGAAATTGCTCGATCTCCTTGCCATCCCCGCAGGCGAGCGCAGCTTTGCGTTCCTCGGCGGCAAGCACCGTATCCCCGCCGGCGCCAAGCTTCCCGCGCCGACGCCGGTGTTCCCGCGTTATGTCGAGGCGGAGGCGCCGGCCGCGCAATAGCGATGCTCATCGACAGCCATTGCCATCTGGATTTTCCGGACTTTTCCGCCGAGCTTGACGCGGTGGTCGGGCGGGCGCGCGCGGCCGGCGTTGCGCGCATGGTGACGATTTCGACCCGCGTCCGCCGCCATGCCGAGGTGCTGGGGATCGCTGAGCGCTTTCCCGACGTGTTTTGCTCGGTCGGCACCCATCCGCATCACGCGCATGAGGAAGTCGACATTACCGTTGCCGATCTCGTCGCGCGCGCGCGGCATCCGAAGGTCGTGGCGATCGGTGAAGCCGGGCTCGATTACTATTACGACCGCAGCCCGCGCGAGGAACAGGCACAGGTTTTTCGCACCCATATCGAGGCGGCGCGACAGACCGGGCTGCCGCTCGTCATTCATACCCGCGACGCCGACGAAGACACCGCGCGCATCCTGGAGGAGGAAACCGGGCAGGGCACGTTCGTCGCGGTGTTGCATTGCTATACCGGCAGCGCCGAGCTTGCCCGCCGCGCCATTGCGCTCGGCCATTTTATTTCATTCACCGGCATCCTCACCTTCAAGCCGTCGACGGCCTTGCGCGCCATTGCCGCTGAGCTGCCCGCGGATCGGATCTTTGTGGAGACGGACGCGCCCTATCTCGCGCCGATTCCGTATCGCGGCAAGCGCAACGAGCCGGCTTATGTGGTCGAGACCGCTAAAATGCTGGCCGAGACCCGCGGCGTTTCCCTTGATGAGATCGCGCGCCAAACGTCGGAAAACTTCTTCCGCCTGTTTCACAAAGTGCCGCGGCCCGAAGCCGCCGCGGCATGACGCGCACATTCACCATTCTCGGCTGCGGCTCCTCGGGCGGCGTGCCGCGCCCGGCGCTCGGCTGGGGCGATTGCGATCCGAGTAATCCGAAGAACCGGCGCCGCCGCACCTCGTTTCTTGTCGAGCAGCGCGGATCAGGCGGCGTCACGCGCATATTGATCGACACGTCGCCGGATTTGCGCGAGCAGCTTCTCGACGCGCAGGTCGATTGGCTGGATGCGGTTTTCTACACCCACGAGCACGCCGACCACACGCACGGTATCGACGATTTGCGCGGGCTCTTCATCAAGCAGCGGCGGCTGGTCGACGTTTATTGCGACGAGCAAACAGCGCGCAGTCTTCACGCCCGTTTTGGCTATTGCTTCGCCTCGCCGCCCGGCAGCGAATATCCGCCGATGTTGCGCGACCATCGGCTGACCGCCGGCCAAAAGACCGTCATCGAAGGGAAGGGCGGCCCGATAGCCGCGCTGCCGCTTTTGCAAGAGCACGGCGACATCGCCTCGCTCGGTTTTCGCTTCGGCAATGTCGGTTATTCCTGCGACCTTTCCAGCCTGCCGGCCGAGAGCGCGCAGGCGCTGACCGGCCTTGACCTATGGATCGTCGACGCGTTGCGCTACCGCCCGCATCCGAGCCATTTCTCGCTGGCCAACGCGCTCGGCTGGATCGAACGGCTCAAGCCCAAACGCGCCATCCTCACCAACCTGCATTCCGACTTCGACTATGAAAAGCTTCGCGGCGAACTACCGCCAAACGTCGAACCGGCGTTCGACGGCATCAGCTTCGAAGCTGAATAAGTCTGTGAGCAACGACCTACAACAAGCTGAAACAACATCACTAAGTAAATGTTCCATAATATGTCTTATGCGAATCACGGACTGGGACGCTGTATCCACAGATCGCCGCAACGGTCTTGAGCCTTTTCGTTAATTTGCCTCGGAACTCCGTTATGACCCCTTCCCGTGACATCGGCCGGCTCCTCGAAATCATGGCGGCGCTGCGGACGCCCAAGACCGGCTGCCCGTGGGACCTGGAGCAGACCTTCGCGACAATCGCGCCTTACACGCTGGAAGAGGCCTACGAGGTCGCCGACGCGATTGCGCGCGACGATCTGGCCGACCTCAAAGAAGAGCTCGGCGACTTGTTGCTGCAGGTCGTGTTCCACGCCCGCATGGCGCAAGAGCAAGAGGCGTTCGATTTTGGCGACGTGGTCGAGGCGATCACCGAAAAGCTCGTGCGCCGGCACCCGCATGTGTTCGGCGACAAGCGCGCCAGCAATCCGGAAGAATCTGTGAAGGGATTGTGGGAAGACATCAAGGCGCAGGAGAGAAAAGCGAAGGCCGCGCGCGGCAATCCGCTCGACGAGGGCACGCTCGCAGGCGTGCCGGTCGCCCTGCCCGCGTTAACGCGGGCGCTCAAACTGCAGGCCAAGGCCGGCAAGGTCGGCTTCGATTGGAACGACCCGCGCGCGGTGTTGCGCAAAATTCGCGAGGAAGCCGACGAGATCGAGGAGGCGCTCGCGGGCAGCCCTTCGGCCGCCGCGGGCGAAGTCGGCGATCTTCTATTCGCGGCCGTCAATCTGGCGCGGCATCTCAACGCCGATCCGGAAGCGATGCTGCGGGCGACCAACCGGAAATTCGAGCGCCGCTTCGCCGCGATCGAAGAAGCGCTGGCCGCGCAGGGCAAGACGCCGCAGGACGCAACGCTGGCCGAGATGGATGCGCTCTGGGAAGAGGCAAAGGCCAAAGAAAGCGGTGAATAGCGGAAATAGCGAATGGCAAATAGTTGCGGGAAAAACGACCCCTACTCGCTACTCGCCATTCCCAACGCGCTATCGGCGAACCGATGCCGCACGACTGCTACTTTTGCCGGATCGACCCGCACCGTCATGGCAACACGGCCGGAAGTGTCGTCGATCGCTTTGTGCAGCACTTCGGTATGACGATGGAGCCAGCTCACCCCCGCTCCGTCGCCGGCATCGAGATTAAGCTCAATGAGCACCCGGCCGGCGGCAAGCCGCGCTTCGATTGTTGCGTTGAGGATATCAATCCCCTCCCCGGTGACTGCTGAAACAAGGACCGGCCGCTCCTCCGGCGACTGCCGCTCGGCGAGATTGCGCAGACGTGCCCGTTGTTCGCCGTCGAGCCGATCGATCTTGTTCCACACCTCGATCAATTGCGGCTTCCCCGGGCCCTCCTCCTGGGGATCGACGCCAAGCTGGCGCAAGACGCTTTCGACATCGGCCAACTGCGCTTCGGCGTCCTCATGCGAGACGTCGCGGACATGCAAAATGACGTCGGCCCCAATCACCTCTTCGAGCGTGGCGCGGAACGCCGCAATCAGCATGGTCGGCAAATCGGAGATGAAGCCGACCGTATCGGAGACAATGATGCGGGCGCCGTGCGGCAATTCGACCGCGCGCAACGTCGGATCGAGGGTGGCGAACAGCATATCGGCGGAGAGCACCGTCGCCTGCGTCATGCGGTTGAACAACGTGGATTTGCCGGCGTTGGTGTAGCCAACCAGGGCCGCGATCGGGTATGGCACGCGGCGCCGGCTCTCGCGGTGCAGTTCACGGGTCCGTTTGACCTTGGCGAGTTCGCCTTCGATCTTGGCGATCCGCTCTTCGATCATGCGCCGGTCCGCTTCGAGCTGAGTTTCGCCCGGACCGCCAAGAAAACCGAAGCCGCCGCGCTGCCGCTCAAGGTGCGTCCATGAGCGCACCAGCCGGCTTTTCTGATAGGTCAGATGCGCATGCTCGACCTGCAGCGCGCCTTCACGGGTGCGCGCGCGCCGCCCGAAGATTTCGAGGATCAGGCCGGTGCGATCGAGCACCTTGGCGCCCCAGGCTTTTTCCAGATTGCGTTGTTGGACCGGCGAGAGTGCGCCGTCCATGACGACGATGCCGGCCTCGTGGGTTTTGACCAGGCCGGCGATCTCATCGACCTTGCCGGTGCCGAGATAGGTCGCCGGCCGCACCGTGCTGAGCATCACGATGCCGGACTGCACCACCTCAAGATCGATAGCTTGCGCCAGCCCGACGGCCTCTTCGAGCCGTGCGCTGGGGGCGCGGGTCGAGGAGGCGCGCGCTGCGGGTCGCCGTAGCACCGGTTCGATGACAAGCGCGCGTCCGGTCGCCGAGCCGTTCTCGCTCAGCCGGTCAGCGCGCGTGTCGCGGCGGCGCGGCTCCAATCAGACCTTTTCCCCCGCGGGGGCGTCCTCGGCACCCTCGAAGAGCTGCACCGGATGGCCGGGCATGATGGTCGAAATGGCGTGCTTGTAGACCAGCTGCGAATGCCCGTCCCGACGCAATAACACGCAGAAATTATCGAACCAGGTCACCACGCCTTGCAGCTTGACGCCGTTCACCAGAAAGATGGTGAGCGGAATCTTGGCTTTGCGGACGTGATTAAGGAAGGTGTCTTGTAGGTTTTGCGCGCGGTCGGCTGCCATGGCCGTTGTTTCCGTTCTTGTACCGCGGGCCCCGGCGCCGCGGGTCTTTTCTTGCCAAGCGAAGTATTAGAGGCCACGGCGAGGGGCGATGCAAGCCCCGGGACCACAACCGCCTGGCAGAAAAACGGCATTCTTAACGCTTTGAGGAGAAGAAAATACACGCTTTCGCGCTCATTCCCGCTCCGCATGATCGTGAAAATGACGCCGCAATGCGGTGGTAATCGGGCCTGGCTTGCCGTCGCCGATGCTACGACCGTCGATGCGTACCACCGGCATAACCACCTGGCTCGCGGACGTCACGAAGGCTTCATGGGCGCCGTAAGCTTCGGTCAGCGTGAAGGGGCGCTCTTCGAGGGTCAGCCCGTGCGTCTTGATGACATCGAGGAGAACGGTGCGGGTGATGCCACGCAGGATGCCTTGATCCGCCGGCCGCGTCACAAGCGTGCCGGCTCGCGTCACAATCCAGACATTCGCCGAAGCCGCTTCCATAACCGTTCCGTCTTTATCGACGAACCAGGCATCGCGCGCGCCCGCGTCAATCGCCTTCTGACGGGCGAGGACGTTTGGCAAAAGCCCGATGGTCTTGATGTCGACGCGACCCCAGCGATCGTCCGGGATGCTGATGACGGCAATGCCTTTTGCAGCCAGCGCCTCGTTTCGCGTGCGATTGAGGCTGCGAGCGGTCACCACCAGGCTGGGCGAGGGTTCCGGCGACGGAAAAGCGTGGTCGCGCCGCGCCACGCCGCGGGTGACCTGACAATAGACCACGCCGTAGCCGATGCGGTTGCGCGCCACCACTTCGCGGAGCACGAAGCGAAGCGCCTTTGCCGACATCGGCGCGCGGATGCGCAATTCGCCGAGTGAGCGCCACAACCGTTCCAAATGGCGGCGCGCGTCGATCAGGCGCCCTCCCCTCACCTCGCACACTTCGTAGACGCCGTCGCCGAACTGATAGCCGCGATCCTCGACGTGGATCATCGCGGCGGCGAATGGCAGATAGCGACCGTTGACATAAGCGATGCGCGACATCAGGCGTCGGCCGGCTGCATCTTAATCTATGCCCAGCGCCTTGAGCTTGCGGTGGAGCGCCGAACGCTCCATGCCGACATATTCGGCGGTGCGCGAGATATTGCCGCCAAAGCGGCTGATCTGCGCCAAGAGGTATTCGCGCTCGAACACTTCGCGCGCCTCGCGCAACGCCAAACTCATCAGGTGCTCGCCGCCGTTGCCGTTGGGCATCGATGGGATCATGGAGCCGACGTCCTGCGGCAGCATCGAGGCGGTGATCACCGCTTCCGGATCGCCGCCGGCCAGGATCATCAGCCGCTCGACGTTGTTACGCAGCTGCCGCACGTTCCCCGGCCAGCTGTGCGACTGCAGCACCGCGAGCGCGTCGGCGCCGATGGTGCGCTTGGGCAGCCCGGTGATTTGCGAAATCTGCGCCATAAAATATTCGACGAGCTCCGACACGTCCTCACGCCGTTCGGCGAGCGGCGGCACACGGATAGGCACGACCGAAAGCCGGTGATAAAGATCCTCGCGGAATTTTCCGGCGGCGATGTCCGCTTCGATGTTGCGGCTGGTGGAGGAGATGACGCGCACGTCGACAGAGACCTTGGTGCTGCCGCCGACCCGTTGGAAGGTCTGGTCGACCAGCACGCGCAAAATCTTGTTCTGTGTCTCGCGCGGCATGTCGGCGATTTCGTCGATGAAAAGCGAGCCGCCATGCGCCTCTTCCAGCGCGCCGACTTTGCGGCTTTGCATGCCGTTGCCGACCTCGACGCCGAACAGCTCAACTTCCATGTTCTCCGGCAAGATGGCGGCGGCATTGAGCACGACAAAGGGTCCGCCCGAGCGCGCTGAGAGCGAGTGGATGGTGCGGGCGGCAAGCTCCTTGCCGCTGCCGGACGGACCGACAATGAGGACGCGGCTATTCGTCGGTCCGACTTTCTCTATCGTTTGCCGCAGCTGGTTGGCGGCGGCCGAACGGCCGATGATGGTGGTGGCCTGCGGCCCGAGTTGCTTGAGCTCTTTGACTTCGCGCTTGAGTCGCGAGTGTTCGAGCGTCCGCTCGGCGACCAACAGAAGCCGGTCGGCCTTGAATGGCTTCTCGATGAAATCGTAGGCGCCGCGCTTGATTGCCGACACCGCGGTCTCGATGTTGCCGTGGCCGGAAATCATCACGATCGGCAGCTCCGGGTGATCCTGCTTGAGCGCATCGAGCAATTGCAGGCCGTCGAGGCGGCTCCCCTGCAGCCAAATATCGAGGAAGATCAGGTTCGGCCGCCGCGCCACCACCGCAGCAATCGCTTCGTCGGCATTGGCCGCGGTGCGGGTGCCGTGACCCTCGTCCTGTAGAATTCCAGCGACAAGTTCGCGGATGTCCGTTTCGTCGTCGACGATGAGGATGTCGGTCGCCATGATTTAGACCGTCGCGCTGGACGCCACCGCGGACGCGGTGGGGGTCTCGATCGGTTCAGCGGTAAAGCGCAGTTGCATCCAGGCGCCGCGGGCGCTGGGGATCTTGTCCGCCGCGTCGCGCAGTTCGATACGGCCGCCATGTTCTTCCAAAATGCGGCCGACGATGGCGAGCCCTAGTCCCGTGCCCTTCTCGCGCGTCGTCACATACGGCTCGAGCAGACGGGCGCGATTCTCTTTCGGCAGGCCGATGCCGTTGTCGATCACATCGATAATCACGTCCCTGCCGTCGCGCCGCGCGCTGACCGCAATGCGGCCGCGCTCAAGCTCGGCCGGTGGCAAGGCGCCGATCGCCTCGGTGGCGTTTTTGACGATGTTGGTGAGCGCCTGCGAGATCAACCGCCGGTCGAAGTGGGCGGGCATAGTTTCGGCCGGCAAGTCGACCTCGAAATCGATATCCGGATGAGCAACGCGCATGAGAAAGACGACCTGGCGTACGGTGTCGCACACATCCTCGGCGGCAATCACCGCTTTCGGCATGCGCGCAAAGCGAGAGAACTCGTCTACCATGCGCTTGATGTCCTCGACCTGACGCACGATGGTATCGGTGCATTGCTCGAAGACGGCGGCATCCTCGACGATCACCTTGCCGTATTTGCGGCGCAGCCGCTCCGCCGAGAGCTGAATGGGCGTCAGCGGATTTTTGATCTCGTGGGCGATGCGCCGCGCAATGTCGGCCCAGGCCGACGTGCGCTGCGCCAGCACGAGCTCAGTCACGTCGTCGATGGTGATGACGTAGCCGTGCTCGGACTCGGCGGCCTGTTCGCTGGTAACGCGTACGGAAAAGTTCCGCTCCTGGCCACTGCGGTTCACGGTCACCTGCCGCTGCACTAGGCGCTGGCTGCCGCCGCGCGCCGCCTGGAAGATTTCGCCGAGTTCTGGCGCCACTTCGGCGAGCGGATGTCCGAGCGCCTCGCCTTCGGACCGGGCCAAAAGTCGCTCGGCGGAGCGATTGAGAATGGTGATGCGGCCGTCGGCATTGACGCCAATGACGCCGGCGCTGGCGCCGGCCAACACCGCCTCGGTAAATCGCCGACGGCTGTCGATGACATCGCGCGCGCGTACGATGTCGTCGTGCTGCGTGCTCAACTCCTGCGTCATCTTGTTGAACGTCTCGCCGAGCTGGGCGAGATCGCCCTCGGAACGTCGGATCGGCACCCGCACCTGCAGATTGCCGGTGGAAACGACATTGGCGGCGCCGATCAGGCGGCGGATCGGCGCTACCAGACGGTTGGCGAAATCAAGCCCGATCCACGCTGACGACAGCAGCACGATGAGCGCAATGACGGCGAACATCAGCGCAAAGGCGATCTGGATGCCGAGCCGGCGCGCTTCGAGATTGGCGTATTCGCCGACGCTTTCCTGCGTTTGCCGCAGCTGCTCGACCACGCGCGGGTCGAGAAGTCGCGCCACATATAGATACATGTCGTCGTAGCCATGCAGCTTGATCGCGGCGGCGACGTGATCGCCCTCGGGGATTAGCGCCACTTGCGGCTCGGTCTCGGTGATCTGGCTTAATTGCTTGGCCGACGGCAGCACGACCGCTTTGTCCATCTTCACGTCGGCGCGCTCGACCACCGCGCCGTCGAGATGAATGATTTCCGCGGCGGAAAGCCCGCGTGCGGTTGCCTGTGCCGTGAAGAATTTCTGGAAGCGCTCGCGGTCGGAATCGAACATCGGCTTGGCGCGGCCCAAGTCGAAGGCCATCGCCATGATCTCGCCGCGGATGGCCTGCGCGTGCTCGCTGACATAGGCGTCGGCCACGATCAGCGATTGTTCGATCATGGCGCGCGTGCGCGTCGAGAAGAAGCGATCGAGGCCTCGGTCGAGCGTGGTCGAAGCGACCACGGCAACCAGCACGGTCGGCACCGCGGCGATCACGGCAAACAGGCCGACGATCTGCACATGCAGCCGCGAGCCGGCATAACCGCGCCGTCGTGCGCGAACCACGGCCCATACTTCGCGGCCGATGATGGCAAGGAGCAGAAGACCGGCGGCGAGGTCGGCCAACAGCAGGTCGACAACAACTTCGTGGACGGGCGCGATCGGCGTCAGTCCCGCCAGCACCACGAAAGTCGCGGTTGCGCACAGAAGCGCCAGCCCAACCGCAACGCCGCCGACGAGCCGGGAGCCGACTTGCGTCGGCATCGCCGCCGCCGGATCGAGCGGCACGGCCGGCATCGGCTGGTCGAGCGGGGCGACCTGATCGACGGTCGTCATGGACGCCTTGAGCACGGGACTAATGCGGCGAACAACGAATGGAGCCCGGCCATTCGCGCCAGTGATGCTTTTATACAACAATGTTGCCCGATTGCGACAATTCCTTGGCGCTGACCGCGCCGGAATCGCCCGCTTTACGCGCCGCCGGAGCGATAGACTTGGATTTCCAAGTCGCGGATTTTCTTTCGCAATGTGTTGCGGTTAACCCCGAGGAGGTCGGCGGCGCGGATCTGATTGCCACGCGTAGCGGCGAGCGCGGCGGAAAGCAGCGGCGCCTCGACCTCGCGCAGGATGCGGTGATAGAGGCCGGGCGGCGGCAAACCTTCGTCGAAACCGGAAAAATAGCGCGTCAGGTATCGTTCGACGGCGCCCGAAAGATTTTCGTCGCCGCGCTGGCTTTCGCCAGGCGACACGAGCGCCGGCTGCGACAATTCGGAATCGACTACCGCAGCCGTGATCGTTTCCTGAGGATAGAGTGCGGCCAGACGGCGAGCGAGGTTTTCCAATTCGCGCACATTCCCCGGCCAGCGATGCCGTCGTAGGCGATCGAGCGCAGCCTGGTCGATCTGCTTGGCCGGCAAGCCTTCACGCTCCACCTGCGCGAAGAAGTGCCGGATCAGATCGGCAATGTCCTCGGTGCGCTCGCGCAGCGGCGGCAGCCGCAGCGGCACCACATTGAGCCGGAAGAACAAATCCTCGCGGAACAGGCCCTGCTGGATTAGCTGACGCAGATCCTTGTTGGTCGCGGCGATGATGCGCACATCGGCCTTGATCGGAGTGCGGCCGCCGACCGTCGTGTATTCGCCCTGCTGCAGCACGCGCAGAAGCCGGGTCTGCGCTTCCATCGGCATATCGCCGATCTCATCGAGAAACAGCGTGCCCCCCTCGGCCTGTTCGAAACGTCCGGCGCTGCGGGTGTTGGCGCCGGTAAACGCGCCTTTCTCGTGGCCGAACAGCTCGGATTCGATCAGATCGCGCGGAATGGCCGCCATGTTGATGGCAACGAACGGGCCGGTGCGCCGTTTGCCGTAATCGTGCAGCGCGCGCGCCACTAGTTCCTTGCCGGTACCGGATTCGCCGGAAATCATCACCGTCAAATCGGTTTGCATCAGCCGCGCCAGCACGCGGTAGATTTCCTGCATCGCCGGCGAGCGGCCAACCAGGGGAATGGACTCGAAGTCATCGGCCTTGACCGGCGCACGCGCGCGTTCTTTCGGCTCAGACAGCGCGCGACCGACAATGGCGATGAGCTCTTTGAGATCGAACGGCTTCGGCAGATATTCATAAGCGCCGCGTTCGGAGGCGCGGATTGCGGTCATGAACGTATTCTGCGCGCTCATGATGATGACCGGCAGATCCGGCCGCGCCTTCTTGATCCGCAGCAGCAGATCAAAGGCGTTCTCGTCCGGGAGCACGACGTCGCTGATGATCAGGTCGCCGTCGCCTTGGCTGATCCAGCGCCAGAGCGTGGCCGCATTGCCGGTCGAGCGCACTTCATAGCCGGCGCGGGACAGCGCCTGGTTGAGTACGGTGCGGATCGCCGAGTCGTCGTCGGCAACGAGAATATTGCCCGCGGGCATCAGTGATCCCCTCGTGGCCCGGGGAAAGCCTGCGGCGCGGCGGCTTCTTCCCCGCTATACATCGGCATCAAGATGCGGAAGATGGTTCGCCGTGGCTGTGACTCGCATTCGATGATGCCGCCATGATCGCCGACGATTTTGGCCACCAGCGCCAGCCCCAAGCCCGAGCCGGTCGGCTTGGTGGTGACGAAGGGATCGAACAAATGTGGCATCAACTCTTCGGACACGCCGGGGCCGTTGTCGCGCACGCAAAACTCGAGCGGCAGCGAGATGCGCGCCTTGGCGCCGGGAATAGACAGACGCACGCCCGGACGGAACGCCGTCGACAGCGCAATCTCGCCGCCGGAGCTGTCGCCGATCGACTCGGCGGCGTTCTTCACCAGATTCAAGAAAACCTGAACCAGCTGATCCCGGTTCGCCAACACGGGCGGCAGCGACGGATCGTAGTCTTCGATGAACTTGACGTGGCGGGCGACGCCGGTTTGCGCGAGCCGCTTCACGTGATCGAGTACGACATGGATGTTGACCGGCTCGCGCTCGACCGGCCGCTCGTCGGCGAAGACCTCCATGCGGTCGACAAGCTTCACGATGCGGTCGGCTTCATCACAGATCAGCTGCGTGAGGCTGCGGTCATCGTCGCCGACCGATTGCTCGAGGAGCTGCGCGGCGCCGCGGATTCCGGAGAGCGGATTTTTAATCTCATGCGCCAGCATAGAGGCGAGCGCGATTACCGAACGGGCAGCGCCGCGGTGCGTGAGCTGGCGGTCCATTTTGTCGGCGATCGAGCGCTCTTGGAGCATCACCACCACGTAGTTCGGCCGCTCGGCTAAAGGCGCTACGTGCAAGTCGACGGAGCGATCGCCGGGATTGCGCGGGGTGCCGAGATCGACTTTGTACTCGTTGACCGCGGCGCCGGTGGCGCGCACTTGTTCGACCAGCGTCAACAACGGGCTGCCGAACGGTACGAGATCGCGCAGCAAATGGCGCCGAAGGAGCGGCAGCGAAACTTCAAAGAAGGCTTCGGCGGCGACATTGGCGTCGGCCACCTTGCCGTCGGATGACACAACGATGACCGGCAGGGGCAACGCGTTGAGTACGGCGTCGGCAGCCGTCGCCATCAACAACGGCTCGACCGTCCTCATGCCGCGATCCTGAATGTTGGCGTGGATATTTTCCTGCATTTTTGGTCCCCAAGGATTGCTGCTTGACCTGGGGAAGACCTGATCAGACAAAGGGGTGCGTCGAGCCTTGTGCACACGAAATAGGCGTAACCTGGGTTCTGCATAGAGTTTAGCCAAATTCCGCGAGCGCGCAAGTGTTGCACTGCAATATGAACCCTTTCTTTGAGCTTTGCATGGCTGGGCTGTGGATTCGGAAGTTTAAGGTAAATCCGTGGCTTAGTTCGAAGCCCGCGCCTTTCGCTGCAGATGCGTTGATGTCGTGGCGAAAATGTGAGGGAGTTCAATTCCATGGCGGCTAAGGTGGCGGTGGTTGTCGTGGCTGGCGGGCGTGGCTATCGGGCCGGCGGCGACGTCCCCAAGCAATATCGCACCATCGGTGGCGAGCCGGTGATCCGCCCAACGCTAGCCGCGTTCCTCGATCATCCGCAGATTGGCGCGGTACAGCCGGTCATTCATCCCGACGACGAGACCGCGTTTCGAGCCGCCACTGCCGGTTTGGGCAATTTGCTGCCACCGGTTCGCGGCGGCGCGACGCGGCAGGCTTCGGTACGTGCCGGCCTTGAAGCGCTGCAAGCCAACGCGCCCGACTTCGTCCTCATTCACGATGCGGCGCGGCCGTTCCTGAGCAGCGCGCTCATCGGGCGGGCCATTGCGGCCGCGCAGGAGCACGGCGCGGCGGTGCCGGCGGTTGCCATCACAGACACGGTCAAGGCCGTCGACGCGCAAGGCATGATCAGCGAAACGCTCGACCGCAGCCGGCTGCGCACCGTGCAGACGCCGCAGGCTTTCTCTTTCAATCTCATCGTCGACCTGCATCTGCGCGCGAGCGCCGCCGGCCGCGACGATTTCACCGACGACGCGGCGCTGGCCGAATGGGCCGGCCATCGCGTCAGTATCTTTGACGGCGAGACCACCAACGTGAAGCTGACGACCAACGACGATTTCGCCCGCGCCGAGGCCGAGCGTATTGCCGCGCTCGCCGACGTGCGCATCGGCAACGGCTTCGACGTCCACGTCTTCGGCGACGGCGATCACGTCATGCTCGGCGGCGTTCGCATTCCTCACAATCGCGGCGTAACCGGACACTCCGACGCGGACGTGGCGCTGCATGCGCTAGTCGACGCCATGCTCGGCGCGGTCGCCGAGGGCGACATCGGCGTACATTTTCCACCGAGCGACCCGCAATGGCGCGGCGCTTCGTCAGATCGGTTTCTCGCATTTGCCTGCGAGCGCGTGCGGGCGCGTGCAGGCATGATCGCAAATCTTGACGTGACGATCGTGTGCGAGAGCCCGCGCGTCGGTCCGCATCGTGACGCCATACGCGCGCGCATCGCCGAAATCGCCGGCATCGCGGTCGGCCGCGTGGCGGTGAAAGCGACGACGAGCGAGAAAATGGGCTTCACCGGCCGGGGCGAGGGACTCGTCGCCATGGCAACGGCGACCATTCGCTTGCCATGGAATGCGTCGTGATCACGGAAAAGCTGCACCAGAAAGCGACGAGCGTGCTCGAAACTTTTCGCGCCCGCGGTTTGAAGCTGGCCACGGCCGAATCCTGCACCGGCGGACTCGTTGCCGGCGCGCTCACCGAAATCGCCGGCTCGTCCGATGTCGTGGATCGCGGCTTCGTCACTTATTCGAACGAGGCGAAGCAGGCGATGCTTGGCGTGCCGGCATCGACACTCAAGCGGCATGGCGCGGTCAGCGCCGAAACCGCCGCCGCCATGGCGGCGGGTGCGCTGAAAAATTCGCTTGCCGACGTGACTGTCGCAATCACTGGCATTGCTGGTCCGGGCGGCGGCTCGAAGGACAAGCCGGTCGGCCTTGTGCACTTTGCCGCTGCAGGTCGCGACGGACGCTGCGCCGTCGTAGTCAAGCATTACGGCAAGATCGGCCGCAGCCGCGTGCGTGAGCGTTCGGTTAGCGTAGCGCTCGCGCTGTTGGAAAAGATGGCGCGGATCGACTAGCGGCAGGGCCGCTATTTGTTTTCGACAAACAACACGCGGCAGGCCGACGGACCGATATTCTGGGCGACATGCGAGGTGGTGAACGGCACCGACATCGCGTGCCCCGCTCTGTTCTTGACGATCCGGGTTTCGCCGTTTGCCGACGTCAGTTTCAGGATGCAGTTGGTCAGCGAATAGACCACCGTCGGCGCCAGATGCGCATGCGGCTTGTCCCCCTGGCCGGGTTTCCACGTCGCAACGATGACGCGGAATCGCGCATCCTCGAAGATCAGTTTGTAAACCGCCGGATCCGCCTGGTAACTCGGCGGGGACCACTGCGCCTGAACAGCCGAGGACGAGACGGCGGCAAGGACGGCGAAACTTGCTGCAACGGCGGTGGCACGGATCATCGGCGTTCTCCCTGGATAGGCTCGCAATAGTGCGGCCGACGACAACTACACCCATACGCCGTCGAGCCGCTAGGTAGATGCTACTCCTTAAGCCGCCTGCGTCCCGTAGACCTGGTCGGCGCGGCGCTCAAAGGCGTTCGCAAAGCGCCGGAAGGCGGCGTCGAACATCGCTCCCATGAGCATGCCCAAGGTGCGACTGCGAAATTCGTAAGCGATGTAAAACTCAACGTCGCAATGGCCGGCGTCGACAGCGCGGAAATTCCACCGGTTGTTCAGCCGGCGAAACGGCCCTTCCAGATACTCAACCAGGATTTCCAGACCAGGCCGGTCGAGCGTGACGCGGCTGGTAAAGGTTTCGCGCACGAGCCTATAGGCGACGGTCATGTCGGCGACGATGATGTCCTTGGCGCCGTCTTTGAGCCGTTTGCGCACCCTAAGCGCTCTGCACAACGGAACGAATTCCGGGTAGTGCTCGACATCGGCCACGAGGTCGAACATCTCCGAGGCCGCGTGGTTGACGCGCCGCGTGGTCGACCATTCCGGCATCGATCAGCGCGCCGCCCGCTGCGCTTTCAGCCGCGCGAAGTCCTCGCCGGCGTGATGCGAAGACCGGGTGAGCGGGCTTGCCGAAACCATCGCAAAGCCCTTGGCGTAAGCAATCGTCTCCAGCGCCTTGAATTCCTCCGGCGGCACGAAGCGCACGACGGGATGATGTTTGCGTGACGGCTGCAGATATTGCCCGATGGTCAGGAAATCGACGTCGGCGATGCGCAGATCGTCCATCACCTGCAGCACCTCGTTGCGCTCTTCGCCGAGTCCAACCATGATGCCGGACTTGGTGAAGATAGTCGGATCGACCTCCTTGGCGCGCTGCAACAAATGCACGGAGGCGAAATAACGCGCACCGGGCCGCACGGTCAGATAGTTTGACGGCACGGTTTCGAGATTGTGGTTGAAGACGTCGGGCTTGGCGGCGACCACGGTTTCGACCGCGCCTTCTTTGCACAAGAAATCCGGCGTCAAGACCTCGATGGTGATTTGCGGGCAGTGGGCGCGAATGGCTCCGACAACGGCGGCGAAATGCCCTGCCCCGCCATCGGCAAGATCGTCGCGGTCAACCGAGGTGATGACCACGTGCGCCAGCCCGAGTTTGGCGGTAGCGTCGGCGACGTGCTCCGGCTCAGTGCGATCGAGCGCGCCGGGAAGCCCGGTCTTGACGTTGCAGAACGCGCAAGCGCGCGTGCACGTGTCGCCCATGATCATGAAGGTAGCGTGCTTTTTCTCCCAGCATTCGCCGATGTTGGGACAACCGGCCTCTTCGCACACCGTATGCAGCCCGTGCGCGCGTACGATCTCGCGCGTGCCGAGATAGCCGGGCGACCCCGGCGCCTTGACGCGGATCCAGTCCGGCTTGCGCCCGCTTGGCTGGTCGGGCCGATGCGCCTTTTCCGGATGGCGCGGCCGGGCGGCATCGCGGCAGACGGTGTCGACAATCACAGCCATAACGGCTCCTCGGGGAGGCTTTAACCTCAATCGATATTTACGAGGCGCGGTCACATCTCGCAAGGCAGGTGAGTTGAGCGGACCGAAAGGCCCGTAACGCGAGGGGTGATGAACGATTTGTTAGCGACTGAGCACACTTCCGGCATTTCCCCACATAAGTTTTGCCATAAACAAATAGTCCAATAACGGAGGCGGCCAGGTCCGTCGCCAAAGGATTTTCGCTTTGTGATTCCACGTGGAAAAGGGGCCGCAGCGCTTGCGTTGCACCGGTTCGGTTTCGGTCCGGCCGGATTTCCTTTTGCGGCTTATTCGATGGCTACGCTCGCCGCCGATCCGCGCGGTGCGTTGCTCGCTGAGCTGGAACGTTCCAGGCCCGCAGCCACATTCGCGGATCTTCCCGCGAGCGCACAAGCGGCGCGCGACATCTCCGACTTTCGCGCCGAGGAACAGGCCAGGAAGAAACTCGCACAGCGCTCCCAGAAGGAGAACGAAGGCAAAGACGCTTCCGCCACCATGGCGGACACGGCGAGCATGCGCATGGCCGCCGTACCCACGAGCGGCAAACCCGACAGCAAAGAGCCGCCATTGCCGCAGCGCATCTTCCAGGATGAGGCCGCCGCACGGATGGACTTCGCCGTCAACGCTAATGTCGGTTTTGTCGAGCGGTTGGTATGGTTCTGGTCGAACCACTTCTGCATCTCGGCCGACAAAGACAGCGCCATGGTCGGCGCTTACGAGCGCGAAGCGATCCGCGCCCATGTCCTCGGCCGCTTTGTGGAGATGCTGGCGGCGGTCGAGAGCCACCCGGCGATGCTCGTCTACCTCGACAACGTCCAATCCATGGGCGCGGATTCGATCGCCGGCATCACCCGCGACAAAGGACTCAACGAAAACCTGGCGCGAGAGATCCTCGAACTGCACACGCTCGGCGTCCGCGGCGGCTACACGCAGACCGATGTCATGAGTTTCGCCAAGGTGTTGACCGGCTGGACCTGGATCGATCCGTCTGAGCCGGAACATGGGGGCGAGTTTCTTTTCAACAAGCGCCTGCACGAACCCGACGACGAGGTCGTCCTCGGCAAAACTTATGCAGACGCTGGCGTCGAACAAGGTCGCGCGGTGCTCGCCGACCTCGCCCAACATCCGGCGACCGCACAACACATCGCCGAAAAGCTGGCGCGCCATTTTGTTGCGGATAATCCGCCGCCATCACTGGTCGCCAAGCTTGCCAGGACCTTCAAGGACACCGGCGGCAACCTCAAAGAACTTGCCAAGACGCTGGTGACCGCCGATGAGGCGTGGACGCCGCAGCGCGCAAAACTCAAAATGCCGGGTGAGTGGCTCGTCGGCGTGCTTCGGCTTGCGCAGGCGCGCGTGCAGGTGTCGAACGCCGCCCCCGACGGACGGCAGGGCGGCGCGCCCTGGCTGAACATCGGCCGCGTCCTCAATTTTCAGGCCGTCCTCGGGCAACCATTGTGGCGGCCGCCGGCGCCGAACGGTTTTCCGGACACCGAAGCGGCGTGGATCGAGGGCGTGCCGCGGCGGCTCGACGTCGCCAACGATTTCGCCGCGCATCTACCGGGCGACGTCGATCCGCTCGAACTTCTCGAGCTTGGCCTCGGCCCCCTGGCGTCGGCGGAAACGCGGCAGGCCGTCGCGCGGGCGGAAAGCCGCACGCAAGCCTTTGCCCTGCTCGTGATGACTCCGGAATACCTAAGGAGATGAACCGATGACTTTTCCCCACGCTCCATCACGGCGTGAAGTGTTGCTCGCTTCGGGCACCCTGTTCGCCTGGGCGCATTTGCCCAAACTCGCTTACGCCGAGGGCCGCGATCCGCGCTTTCTCACCATCATTCTGCGCGGCGCGCTTGATGGGCTCGCTACCGTCGCACCGATCGGCGACCCGGATTGGTTGGCGTTGCGTGGCGACAATGCGCTGACGCTCGACGGCAAGACGCAGGCGCTCAAGCTTGGCGACTTTTTTGCGCTCAATCCCGCGATGCCAAACCTGCAGCGCATGTACCAGGCGAACGAAGCGATCGTGGTACATGCCTGCGCCACGCCGTACCGCGAGCGTTCGCATTTCGACGGGCAGGACTTGCTGGAAAGCGGCATGCCCAAACCGGCCCCAAGCGATAGCGGCTGGCTCAATCGCGCGCTCGTTGCTCTGGCGTCCGGCGGCCGCATCGATCCGAAAGGAAGCATGAAAGCGCTGGGTGTCGGTCCGACGCCCCCTCTTGTCGCGCTCGGCCCGGCGCATGTGCTGTCCTGGTCGCCGCAAAGCATCATGCCGGCGAGCGACGACACCGCACGGCGGCTTCTCGACCTCTATCGTCACGCAGACGCTAAACTGGCGGACGCGCTCGAAGAGCATGGGCGACTGCTCGCCATCGAGCGCGCGGGCGCGATGGCGCAGAAGCCGGGCGGTCCGGCGCCCGGGCAGGCACGCGCTTACTTTGCCGAAGCGGCAGGCTCCGCGGCAAAATTTCTGGCGCAGGCCGATGGCCCGCGGGTCGGTGCGCTCGCGCTCGACGGCTGGGATACGCACACCAACGAAGGCATCGCCAATGGGCGTCTCTCGCAGCTTCTCGGTGCGCTAGACGCCGCGCTTGCAGCGGTCAAGACCAATATGGGCCCGGCTTGGCGGGACACCGTGGTCGCGGTGCTGACCGAGTTCGGCCGCACCGCGCGCATTAACGGCACCGACGGCACCGATCACGGCACCGCGACGGTCGCGCTTCTAGCCGGCGGCGCGCTCAAGGGCGGCCGCGTGATCGCCGACTGGCCCGGGCTGAAGGCTAGCGAGCTTTACGAGAACCGCGATCTCAAACCCACGACCGATCTGCGCGCCGTGCTCAAAGGCGTGCTGAAGGACCATTTGCGCGTTGACGAGCGCGCGCTGACCGAGAACGTCTTTCCGGGCAGCAAAGACGTGAAGCCATTGGCAGGATTGCTGAGCTGATCGCCTATTACATATTCAGCACGCGCCCATACGCATCGAGCACCGCTTCCTTCATCATTTCCGACAAGGTCGGATGTGGGAACACGGTGTGCATCAGCTCTTCTTCCGTGGTCTCGAGATTCATTGCTATGACGTAGCCCTGAATGAGCTCGGTCACTTCCGCACCCACCATGTGCGCACCAAGCAACTGCCCGGTCTTTTTGTCGAAGATCACCTTGACCATGCCCTGGTCCTCGCCAAGCGCGATCGCCTTGCCATTGCCGACGAAAGGGAAGTGGCCGACGCGGATGTCAAGTTTTTTGTCCATCGCCGCCTGCTCGGTCAGACCGACGGAAGCGATTTGCGGCGTGCAATAGGTACAGCCGGGAATGAGCCGCCGATCCATCGGATGCGGGTTCAGTCCCTTGATGGCTTCGACGCAGATGACGCCTTCATGTTCGGCCTTGTGCGCCAGTAGCGGCGGGCCGGCAACGTCGCCGATGGCATAAATCCCCGGCACGTTGGTCCGGCAGGCGCCGTCGGTGACGATCGCGCCGCGCTCGGTCTTCAAGCCGAGTTTTTCCAGGCCGAGATTTTCGATATTGCCGACGACCCCGACCGCTGCGATGACGCGATCGACCGTGAGCGCCAGTGTGCCGCCCTTGCCGTCGTCGATAGTGGCAGTGACGTTATCGCCCGTCTTGTCGAGTTTGGTCACCTTGGCGCCGGTAAAGATCTTGATGCCTTGCTTCTCGAAACTCTTGCGCGCAAAGGCCGCGATCTCGGCGTCTTCCGCGGGAAGGATTTGTGGCAGGACTTCGACGACGGTCACGTCGGCGCCAAGCGTGCGATAGAACGAGGCGAATTCGATACCGATGGCGCCGGAGCCGATGACCAGGAGCGATTTCGGCATGGTGTCGGGCACCATGGCCTCGAAATAGGTCCAGATCAGTTTCTTGTCCGGTTCGAGGCCGGGCAGCACCCGCGGCCGTGCGCCGGTCGCGAGGATGATATGCTTGGCTTGATAGGCGCCGGGACCGAGCGAACCCTTCGGCGCTTCGGTCTTGCTCGGTTTCACCGTGATCTTGCCGGGCGCCTCGATAACGGCCTCGCCCCAGATTACCGGGACCTTGTTCTTGCGCATCAAAAAGCCGACGCCGTCGTTCAATCGCTTCGATACCGCGCGCGAGCGTTTCACCACCGCGGAGGGATCGTACTTCACCTCACCGGCAGACAGACCGTAATCGTTGGCGTGCTGCAGGTAATGAAAGATCTCCGCCGAGCGCAGCAGCGCCTTGGTCGGTATGCAGCCCCAATTCAAGCAGATGCCGCCGAGATAATCG
>CAYWNY010000002.1:0-86164 GCA_964459765.1 uncultured Hyphomicrobiales bacterium
CAATGAATCACATCCGATTCATCAGATTCAAGAACTTCCCGGATCGGCTCTTAGCTGACGCAGACTTTGGTGCGATCGCGCATGCCCGGTTTCACCGAAAAGCGGCCATGACCTCTTTGGCGAACAAGTCGACGGAGTGTGCCGCTATTGCGTAAGGCAGCGAGCCGAACGTCATGTCGGCGACGAAATACGTGATGCCGGTTTGCTCGATCGCGGCGGCAACGTAGCGCCGCACCGTCTCCGGCGAGCCGGCGATGCCGATACCCGCTGCTTCAAGCGCGTCGTATTCCTCCAAATAGATGGCGCCGATCGGCAATGCGAGACCGCCCCAATTCCAGAGAAAGGCGATGTTGTAGCGCCACAGCCGATAGGCTTCGCGGGCCACCGCGCGCGCCTTTTCGTCGGTGTCTGCGACCACCACATGGCGGAACACGCCGACCAGCGGCATGTCGGCTTCGGTGTTGCCCCGCGCCTGCCAGGCGGCGCGATACGATTGCACAATCGCCTTGACCCCGGCGT
Source organism: uncultured Hyphomicrobiales bacterium (assembly GCA_964459765.1). GTDB lineage: Bacteria > Pseudomonadota > Alphaproteobacteria > Rhizobiales > Xanthobacteraceae > BOG-931. The sequence goes on from CAYWNY010000002.1 coordinate 520, forward strand.
CGGGCACCAGCGTCACCACGTTGCCTTTGAGCTTTGCCGCGTCGGCGGCGCGCGAGGCTTCCGTCGGCGCAAACCACAAGGGCGGGTACGGCTGCTGCAGTGGACGCGCGGCGATGCGGACGTTCTTGCAGCGATAAAACTTGCCTTCGAAGCTGACGACGTCCGAGGTCAGCGCCTTGAGAATGAGCTCGGTCGCCTCGCGGTTCATCGCCGGGGCGTTTTGCGGGTCGACGTCGAAGCCCGCGATCTCGATTGGCGAAGCGCCTCGGCCGAGTCCCAATTCCAGCCGCCCGCGGCTCATATGGTCGAGCATCACCACTTCTTCGGCGACCCGCAGCGGATGATACATCGGCGTGACGTAAAGCAGTGGGCCGAAACGCAGCCGCTCGCTGCGCTGCGATACCGCGGCGAGGAACACGCTTGGCGACGGCGCCATGCCGAGCGGCGTCGAGTGATGCTCGGCGATGTGATAGGAGCGGAAGCCGCCGCGATCGTAATGCTCGATCAGTTTGAGCCGCGTCTCGAACAGATCGGCGACCGGCGTACCGTTGTCGTCGAGATGATCGAAAATACCGAATTGCAGTGCCAATTTGTCCTCCCCGCGGCTACTTTTTCGTTCGCGCTAGTGCACCTGGCGCTCTTGGCCGACCCAGAATGGTTTGCGCAGCTCGCGCTTGAGAATTTTTCCGGTCGGTGTGCGCGGCAACGCGGTCACGAAGTCCACCGTCCTCGGCGTTTTGTAGTGGGCGATGCGCTGGCGCGCGAAGTTGATCAATTCTTCGGCCGTTACTTGCGCGTCCGGTCGTTTGACCACGATCGCCTTCACCGCTTCGCCCCATTTGTCGTCGGGGATGCCGATCACGGCGACATCGGCGACCGCCGGATGACTGAACAGCGCGCTTTCCACCTCGGCCGGATAGATGTTCTCGCCGCCGGAGATGATCATGTCTTTGACGCGGTCGTAGATGTAGATGTAGCCGTCCTTGTCGAGATAGCCGGCATCGCCGGTGTAGAACCACTCGCCGCGGATAGCGCGGCGCGTCGCTTCCGGCTGATTCCAGTAGCCGAGCATATTTTGCGGCGAGCGGGTGACGATCTCGCCGACGTCGCCGGTCGCAACCTCGTTGCCGTTGCCGTCGACAACACGGATGTCGATGCCGGTCATGGCCTTGCCGCAGGATTTCAGCCGCTCGGCGTGTTTCTCGTCATGATCGGCGGGCGGCAGATAAGTGATGGCGCCGGTGGTCTCGGTCAACCCATAGACCTGCGCCAGACCGCAGCGGAAAGTTTTGAGTGCATTGCGCACGAGATCCACCGGCGCCGGCGAGGCGCCATACACGATCAGTTCGAGCGAGGAAAAGTCGGCTTCACGGCATTGTGGCACCTGCATCAAGAAGAGGAGCAGCGCCGGCACCATGAACGCTTTGGTGATGCGATATTCCGGGATAAGCCGCAGTATGGTGGCAGGATCGGGATCCCGCGTCAGCACTGTTGGGACGCCCCGAAAAAAGGCGATCAACGCCCAGCCGCTGCCGCCGATGTGAAACAGCGGCATGCACACGAGATTGACATCGTCGTCATGCCAGTCGCCGAATTGGCGCAACGCGCCCGGCAATAACGTCAACAATCCGGCGTGACTGAGCTGCGCCCCCTTGGGATGGCCGGTCGTGCCGCTGGTGTACATTTGAATGGCGCAGTGGTCGCGGGCGATCGGCAGCGCCGGATCGGTGGTCGCCTGGCTGCCGAGCCAATCAGCGTAGGCGGTCCAGTGATCGTGGCCGCCGTCGAGTGCGATGATGCGCCGTACCGATTTGAGATCGGCCGCGATCTTCTCGACCAAGGGATAAAAATCGGCGCTGACGAAAAGAATCTCAGCGCCGGCGTCATCGACCACGAAGGCGACTTCTGCCGGCGCCAGGCGAAAGTTCACCGGCACTAGAACCACGTCGGCCTTGGCGCCGCCGAACCAAAGATCGAAAAAGGCCGGGCCGTTTTTCGACAGGATGGCGATGCGCGCCTGCGGCTCGATGCCTTCGCCGATCAGTCCGTTGGCGGCCCGATTGGCGCGGCGATCGAGTTCACCGAACGTAGTGGGCTGCCCTTCGAAATAGATGGCGACCCCGTCCGGGCGGACTTTGGCGTGGTGACGCGTCACGTCGGCGACGGTGACGATATCCGCAAGGCTCTCGACCTCGAGCATGAGCGCTTCCCCCAATTTGGTTTTGCCGGAACGGTCGTCGGGTCCGGAAATTCGCTCGACTGTAGGAAGTTTCTGAACTGGCGGGAAGCCCGAGCAACTGGTCGCGGCGCGGCGGAACCTTGGGTGTGGCAGTCACTGCCGATGGGTGTTACATGCTTGGCTCAACCCCCAAAAGGACGCCGCGTTGAATGGCGGCGATTCGGACGGAGAAAGCTATGCGTATCGTTTGCATCGGCGGCGGCCCGGCGGGGCTCTATTTCGGTCTGCTGATGAAGAAGGAAAATCCCGCGCACCAGGTCACGGTGATCGAGCGCAATCAGCCCTACGACACCTTCGGCTGGGGCGTCGTGTTCTCCGATGCGACTATGGAGAATATGCGCGCCTGGGACGACGTCACCGCCCGCGAAATCGAGAGCGCCTTCAATCACTGGGACGACATCGAGGTTCTGATCAAGGGCCGGCGCATGCGCACGACCGGTCACGGCTTTGTCGGCATCGGCCGCAAGAAGCTCCTCAACATCCTGCAGGCGCGTTGCGAGGAATTGGGCGTCGAATTGGTGTTCGAGACGGAAGTTGATTCCGACCTCGAATTCCCCGACGCCGACCTGATCATCGCTTCCGACGGGATCAATTCAAAGATCCGCAACCGCTATGCCGAGGTGTTCAAGCCGGACATGGTCATGCGGCCCAACCGTTTCATCTGGCTCGGCAGCAAGAAGGCATTCGACGCGTTCACCTTCGACTTCCGCCGCACCGAGCACGGCTGGTTCCAGGCCCACATCTACAAATTCGACGAGGATACCTCGACCTTCATCGTCGAGACGACGGAGGATGTTTTCAAGGCGCACGGGCTCGAAACGGCCGACGAGCAAAAGTCGGTCGCTTTTTGCGAAGAGTTGTTCAGCGAAGTTCTCGACGGCGCGAAGCTGATTAGCAACTCGCGGCACCTGCGCGGTTCGGCGTGGCTCAATTTCGGCCGGCTGATTTGCGGCAAATGGAGTCATTTCAACGGCAAGAGCCACGTCGTGCTGATGGGCGATGCGGCCCATACAGCCCATTTCGCCATCGGCTCCGGCACCAAGCTCGCGCTCGAAGATGCGATCGAACTGACGCGGCAGTTCCGTAATTTCGGCGCGACGCCCGACAAGATCCCGGCGGTGCTGGATGCTTACGAAGAAGTACGGGCGGTTGACGTCGCCCGCATTCAGAATGCGGCGCGAAACGCCATGGAATGGTTCGAGGTCGTCGGCAGCCGCTATGCGGATACGCTCGAGCCCGAGCAGTTCATGTATTCGCTGCTGACGCGCTCGCAGCGCATTAGCCACGAAAACCTAAGGCTGCGCGACAAGACCTGGCTGGAGAATTACGAACGCTGGTTTGCGGCGCGCGCCTGCATCAACATCGATCCCGACGGACCGCCGGTGCCACCGATGTTCACGCCGTATCGTGTGCGCGGACTGCGGCTGGAAAACCGCATCGTCATGTCGCCAATGGCCATGTATTCAAGCGAGGACGGCGTGCCGAACGACTTCCATCTCGTCCATTTCGGCAGCCGTGCGCTTGGCGGCGCTGGCCTGCTGTTCGGCGAGATGACGTGCGTGTCGCCGGACGCGCGCATCACGCCGGGCTGCCTGGGGCTGTGGAACGACGAGCAGGCGGCGGCATGGAAGCGCATCGTCGACTTCGTGCACGCGACCACACCGGCGAAGTTCGGCCTGCAACTCGGCCACGCTGGGCGCAAGGGCTCGACGCGCGTGGCCTGGGAAGGCATCGACCAGCCGCTCAACGATGGCAACTGGCCGCTGATATCGGCCTCCGCGCTGCCCTACATGGCGAGCAGCCAAACGCCGCGCGCGATGACCCGCGCCGATATGGACCGGGTGAAGGCGGATTTCGTTGCTGCTGCCGAGCGCGGCGCCGAAATCCGCTTCGACATCCTCGAACTGCATTGCGCGCACGGTTATCTGCTGTCGAGTTTCCTGTCGCCGCTGACAAATCATCGCAGCGACGAATACGGCGGGTCGCACGAAAACAATGCGCGCTATCCGCTGGAGGTGTTCCGCGCGGTTCGCGAAGTGTGGCCGCAGGACAAGCCGATATCGGTGCGCCTGTCCTGTCACGACTGGACCGAGGGCGGCAACACTCCCGCCGACGCGGTAATCTACGCCAAGCTGTTCAAGGACGCCGGCGCCGACCTCATCGACTGTTCCTCCGGCCAGGTGTCGAAGGACGAGAAACCGATTTACGGGCGCCTGTTCCAGACGCCGTTCTCGGACAAGCTGCGCAACGAGGTCGGTATCGCCACGGTCGCGGTCGGCGCCATCTCGGAAGCGGACCACGCCAATTCGATCATTGCAGCGGGGCGGGCGGATCTGTGCGCGCTGGCGCGACCGCATCTCGCCGACGCCGCCTGGACTCTGCACGAGGCGGCCAAGATCGGCGTCAAATCGATCCCGTGGCCGAAGCAATATCTCTCCGCCAAGTTGCAGTATGAAGCCAACCTGGCGCGCGCAGCCGCCGGTCCGTCGCCGGGTTGACCAGACGACTGCCGTGACGGATCAAACGTTCAAAGACCGCCATGTTTTGGTCACCGGCGCCGGCACCGGTATCGGTGCGGCGATTGCGATTGCGTTCGCCAAAACGGGCGCACGCGTCACGCTCGCCGGCCGCCGCCACGAGCCGCTCGCCACGCTGCAGACGTCGCTCGCCGCGCAGCCGACCTACGTGGCCGCCGATTTCGACGTGACCGACGAAGACAAGGTTCGCGCCGGCATCAAATCGGCGTGCGAAAAATTCGGCCCGGTCGATATTCTGATCAATAACGCCGGCGAAGCGCCAAGCGCGCCGTTGGCGAAGACCGAGCTAGCGACCTGGAACAAGGTGTTGGCGGTCAATCTCACTGGTACCTTCCTGGTGACCAGAGAAGTCATACCCGACATGCTTGCCAAGCGGTCGGGCAGGATCGTCAACATTGCCTCGACCGCCGGGCTTGCGGGCTATGCCTATGTGTCGGCCTACGTCGCCGCCAAGCACGGCGTCGTCGGATTGACCCGCAGCCTGGCGCTCGAATTCGCCCGCGCCGGGATTACCGTCAATGCAGTCTGCCCGGGATATACCGAAACGCCGCTCTTTGAGCGTGCCGTCGACAACATCACCGCCAAGACCAAACGCAGCCGCGACGAAGCGCGCGCGACGCTTGCGCAATCGAACCCGCAAGGCCGGCTGGTCACGCCCGACGAAGTCGCCGACGCCGCGCTGTGGCTCGCCTCCGACGGAGCGCAGTCCATCACCGGCCAGGCCATCGTGGTCGCCGGCGGCGAAGTCATGGTCGGATAAATTGGCTGGATAGTCGGTCGGCTGGCACCGCGGCCTACTTGAAGCCTATAAATTTGAAGCTTAAAATGTTTCGCGCGAATACGTCCCGCAGCTGGAGCGCGAATGTGTCGCACCACCGGCTGACATGAAAGGCATCGCGTGCAGGAAACGACGGGCGTCCCACTGGACGCGGAAACCAAGGTCAGCGAACGGCCTGCCGATCACGAGAGCGAACTGCGGCTGTGGCTGCGGCTCCTGACCTGCACGACGCTGATCGAGGGCGAAGTGCGCCGCCGGCTCCGGCAGGAGTTCGGCGTGACGCTGCCGCGATTCGACCTCATGGCGCAGCTTGATAAAGCCCCCGGCGGCATGACGCTCGGCGAATTGTCGCGGCGGATGATGGTGTCAAACGGCAACGTTACCGGCCTGTCCGAGCGGCTGGTGGCGCTCGGGCTTCTGGACCGCCGCCAGTCGCGCAGCGACCGCCGGGCGCAGCTCGTCAGTCTGACGGCGGAAGGCCGTCGCGCCTTCCGCGCCATGGCGCGGGCGCATGAAGGCTGGATCGCTGAAATTTTCTCGCAGCTTGTGCCGGCCGACATCGACGCGCTGATGCGGCTTCTGGCCCGCACCAAGGCGTCGGCGCGCGGCGCCATGTCGCGAGTTCCGCCGCGATGATGAGCGCAAATCCGGTCACGCTCCCGCTCTCGGGCTATGCGGCGCGCCACGTGCTCCTCGCGGTGTCCGGCGCGGTCGCGACGCTGACGCTCAACCGCCCGGAACGCAAGAACCCGCTGACCTTCGAAAGTTACGACGAGCTGGTGCAGATCTTTCGCGCCGCCGCCCGCGACAAAGGCGTCAAAGCTATCGTCGTTACTGGCGCCGGCGGCAATTTCTGCTCTGGCGGCGATGTGTTCGAGATCATCAAGCCGCTGACGGAGATGGACACCAGCGGGCTGCTCGACTTCACGCGCATGACCGGCGAGTTGGTCAAGGCGATGCGCGCGGCGCCGCAGCCGATCGTCGCCGCCATCGATGGCGTGTGCGCCGGTGCGGGCGCGATCGTCGCCATGGCCTCCGACATCCGCATCGGCACGCCGAACGCCAGGGTCGCTTTCCTGTTCAATCGCGTCGGTCTCGGCGGCTGTGACATGGGCGCCTGCGCGATCCTGCCGCGCATCATCGGCCAAGGCCGCGCGGCCGAACTGTTGTTTACCGGCGGCAGTCTCGGCGGCGAAGACGCCGAGCGCTGGGGTTTTTTCAACCGGCTGTCGACGCCGGCCGCCGTGCTCGCCGCGGCGCAAACGCTCGCCGCCGAGCTTGCCGCCGGGCCGACCTTCGGCAATGCCATGACCAAACGCATGCTGGAAATGGAATGGGCGATGTCGGTCGAGACCGCGATCGAGGCCGAAGCGGTCGCGCAGGCATTGTGCATGGGGACGGAAGATTTTGTCCGCGCTTACCGGGCATTCGCGGACAAACGCAAGCCGGTGTTTGAAGGCAACTGACGCTGCCGGCAACGGAGGAAGGCGGACCATGAATCGCTCGGCCCATATCGATACCTTCGCGCGCGATCATTTGCCGCCGCCGGAACAGATGCCGGAGTTTTTGTTCACGGTGCCAGAGGTGCGCTATCCGGAGCGACTGAACTGCGTCACCGCTTTCGTGGACCAGTGGGTCGCCGCCGGCCAGGGCAATCGCGATTGCATCATCTCGCCGACTGAACGCTGGGATTATTCAGCTCTTGCCGAGCGCGTAAATCGGATCGCCAATGTGCTCACCCGCGATCTCGGCGTGGTGGCGGGAAATCGCGTGCTGCTGCGCGGGCCGAACAGCCCGATGATGGTGGCGGCCTATTTCGCCATCATCAAAGCCGGCGCGATCGTGGTGGCGACCATGCCGCTATTGCGCGCCAAGGAGATCGCCTTCCCGCTGGCCAAGGCCGAAATCCGGCTGGCGCTATGCGACGTGCGGTTGGCCGACGAGATGGAGAAGGCGAGGCCGTTCGCGCCGGTGCTCGAGCGCGTGGTCTATTGGGGTTCGGCGGCGGACAACAGCCTCGAAGCTGGCGGCCTCGAAGCGATGATGAAAAAGGAGGGCTACGAGCATTTCGCAGCCTGCGATACCGCAAGCGACGACGTCTGCCTGATCGCCTTTACCTCGGGCACGACCGGTGTGCCCAAGGGCACGATGCACTATCACCGCGACATGCTCGCGATCTGCGACACCTTCGGCAAATACGTGCTGCGCGCCAATCGCGACGATCGTTTCATCGGTTCGCCGCCGCTCGCGTTCACTTTCGGGCTGGGCGGCCTAGTGCTGTTTCCGCTGCGCATCGGCGCCGCGACGGTGTTGCTCGAGAAAGCCGCGCCGGACGATTTATTGGCGGCGATCGGCAAGTTTGGCGCGACCGTCTCCTTCACCGCGCCGACCGCTTACCGTTACATGGTTGGCAAGGTCGCCGAGCACGATCTGTCCTCGCTGCGCAAATGCGTTTCCGCCGGCGAAACCCTGCCGGGAGCCACCTTCGAGGCTTGGCTGGCCGCGACCGGCATCCGCACCATCGACGGGCTTGGCTCGACCGAAATGCTGCACATCTTCATCGGCTCGCGCGAGGAAGACATGATCGCCGGCGCAACCGGCAAGCCGGTGCCCGGCTACGAGGCGCGCGTTGTCGATGGCGCCGGCAACGAGGTGCCACCGGGAACTCCGGGCCGGCTCGCGGTGCGCGGGCCGACCGGCTGCCGTTACCTCGACGACAAGCGCCAGATCGAATACGTCCAGCGTGGCTGGAACATCACCGGCGACACCTATATCAAGGACGCCGACGGCTATTTCCGCTATCAGGCGCGGTCCGACGACATGATCATATCGGCGGGCTACAACATTGCCGGCCCGGAAGTGGAAACGGTGCTGCTCACCCACCCGGCGGTCGCCGAATGCGGCGTGGTCGGCCAGCCCGATGACGAGCGCGGGCAGATCGTGAAGGCCTATGTGGTGCTCAAACCGGGTTTTAGCGGCGACATGGCGCTGACTCGCACGCTGCAGGAATACGTCAAGGCGGCGGTGGCGCCGTACAAATATCCGCGCGCCGTCGATTATGTGACAAGCCTGCCGCGCACCGAGACCGGGAAATTGCAACGCTTCGAATTGCGGCGCCGCGCGACCGAATCGGTCGCCAACAAGCTCGCATCGTGATTTTTGGTGACGCATGATCGCGACGGAAGACGGGCGTCGATTTTTCCGTTTCATGCGCAAAGGAGATTGAAACGTGGCCGATAGTCCGCTCGACACGCTGCCGTTGCGTCCCTCAGCAAACAAGGTGCTGCAGCCGTCCGGTTGGCCGCGGCCGAAAGGTTATGCCAATGGCATCAAGGCGCGCGGCGATCTGGTGTTCATCGGCGGCATGGTCGGCTGGGACGAGCAGGAGCGTTTTCCGGCGGACTTCATCGGCCAGGTCCGGCAACTCCTGCGAAACATCGTCGCCGTGCTCGCCGAGGGCGGTGCTGCGCCGCGGCACATCGTGCGCATGACCTGGTACGTGCGCGATATGGATGAATATCTCAAGGCGCGGCCGGCACTCGCCAACGTGTGGCGCGACACGATGGACGACCATTATCCGGCGATGGCGCTGGTCGAGGTTGCGCGGCTGGTCGAGCCGCAAGCGCGGCTGGAGATCGAGACCACGGCGGTGGTGCCGGAGCCCTGATCGCGTCTTTTCCACGGCTCGCGCGTTATCTTCCGCGGGATGCAGCAGAGGGGATGATCGTCCCATGTTGCGCATTGCCACCTCAGCGCTTGTTGCCGCCCTATTGTTGATCGCTGGCCCGGCCTTCGCCCAACTTCGGCTGCCGGTCATTCCGCCCGACCAGTACGATGCCGAGCAGAAAAAGGCCGCCGAAGAGTTCTTGGCGGCCTGCAAGGTGCCTGTATTTGGGCCGTTTGAGCCGATGATGTACAGCCCGCAAGTGATGACCAACGCCCGCGCGACCGGCGATTATCTTCGCTACCACGCGGCTATCGGCAATACGCTGAGCGAACTTGTCATTCTGATCGCCGCCCGTGAATGGTCGCAGAGCATGCGCCGATTGCGCTCAAGGCCGGCATCGCCAAGGACATCATCGATGCGGTTGCCGCCGGCCGCCGCCCGTCGGCGATGAGCGCCGACGAGGACATCATCTACGATTTCGTCACCGAGCTGCACCGTAATAAGGGTGTCGCGGACGCGACGTTCAAGCGCGCGGAAGAGCGTTTCGGCAAAAAAGGCGTCGTCGATATCACGGGGATCGCGGGCTCCTACACCTTCATCGCCATGCAACTGAACATGGCGCGCTACCTGCCGCCCAGCGATGCCGGCGTTTGCCGCGTTTGCCGAACTGAAACGCGGTCGCCGTTTTCTGAGCCGGCTCACACCTGCAGATAACGCTGCCGCACGGTCGGATCGGCAGCCAGCGCGACTGATGTGCCCGACCAGACTACATAGCCTTTCTCAATCACTACATGGCGGTCGGCGAGCTTGAGCAGCGCGTCGATGTGTTTGTCGACGAGCAGGATGGCCTGGCCTTCGGCCTTGAGCCGTTTCAAGCTCGTCCAGATCTCGTTGCGAATGAGCGGCGCCAGTCCTTCGGTGGCTTCGTCGAGGATGACAAGCTTCGGATTGGTCATCAGGCTTCGTCCGATCGCCAGCATTTGCTGCTCACCGCCGGAGAGCTCGTTGCCCATGTTGCGGCGGCGCTCGGCGAGGCTCGGAAACATCTGATAAATGTCCTTGAGCTGCCAGCGCGGCGGGCCGAAGCGTGCGGCGGCGGTGGCGACCAAGTTCTCTTCCACATTGAGCGTGGGAAAAATCTGGCGACCTTCCGGCACCAGGCCAAGCCCAGCCTGGGCGATGCGATGGGGCGGCAGGCCGTTGAGTTCGGCGCCGTCGAACGCGATCCGCCCGCCGGCAACCGGCAAAAGCCCCATGATGGTCGAGATCGTCGTGGTCTTGCCCATGCCGTTGCGGCCAAGGAGCGTCACCACCTCGCCTTCGCCGACGGAAAAGCTCAAGTCGAAGAGGACCTGCGCGGCCCCGTAGGCGGCTTTGAGCGTTTCAACCGTTAGCACGCTTGCCTCACTCCATTTGTTCGCCGAGATAGGCGGTGATCACTTGCGGATCGGCGCGCACGTCGTCCGGCCGTCCGGTGGTCAGCACGCGGCCTCGGACCAGGACCGAAATGCGGTCGGCGAGCGCGAATACCGCCGGCATGTCGTGCTCGACCAGAACCATGGTCAGCCGGCCTTTCAGCCGGTTGAGCAAATCCACCTGGCGTTCGGCTTCTTCGCGGCCCATCCCGGCCATCGGCTCGTCGAGGAGCAGAAGGGTCGGTTGCATGGCGAGCGCGATGGCGAGTTCCAGCGCCCGCTTTTCGCCGTGCGAAAGCTCGCCGGCGCGCAGCTTGGCGCGATCGGCAATGCCGGTTTGTTCGAGCGCGGCCAAAGCCGGTGTGTTGAGGGCGGCTTCATCGGCGGCGCGGCCGAAGAAGCGCAAGCTCGAGCCGGTGCGGGCCTGCACCGCGAGCGCGACGTTTTCAAGGACCGAAAATCCCGGTAGGATCGACGTGATCTGAAAGCTGCGGGCGAGACCGCGCAGCGCGCGCAGTTCCGGTGGCGCCGCGGTCACGTCGGCGCCGGCAAAGGCGATTGAACCAGAGTCGGGAGCAATCAGCCCGGAGATTTGATTAATCAGGGTGGTCTTGCCGGCGCCATTCGGCCCGATTATGGCGTGCATTTCGCCGGCCGCGAAATCGAGCGTGATGTTGTCGGTCACGATCAGGCTGCCGAATTTCTTACTTAAAGACTGCAGGCGCAGCAACGGCTCAGTCATGGTCGAATCGCCGCCGCAAGTTCGCGCCAAGACCGAACAATCCGCCGAGCAATCCGCCGCGCGCGAACAGCACGACCAGCACCAGAATGGGACCGAAAATCACCTTCCAGTTTTCGGTGTAAGCGGACAGCCACTCTTCGGCGAGCAGGTAGGCGGCGCTGCCGAGCAAGGCGCCGTCGAGCGTGCCGACCCCGCCGAGAATGACCATGACGATAAGTTCGCCCGATACCTGCCAGGACATGTAAGCCGGCGCCACGAACTCAGTCAGGTTGGCGAGCAGAAAGCCGGCAAGACCGCCGATGCCGCCGGCGATGATGTAGGCGATGAGCTGAAAACGCCGCACCGCAAAGCCGATGGAGGCCATGCGCGTCGCGTTCTCCTTGGCCCCGCGCAGGACTCGTCCGAAGCGCGACACGACCAGCGAACGCGCGAACGCATACGTCGCCAACAGGCACAACAGAGTGAAATAATAGAAAGCGCGGTCGCTCTTTATGAGCGGCCAGCCGGCGATGGTATTGCGCGCATCGACGGTCAGTCCGTTGTCGCCGCCATAGGGCGCCAGCGATGTAGCGATGAAATACACCATCTGTCCGAAGGCAAGGGTGATCATGATGAAATACACGCCTTTGGTGCGGACGCAGACGATGCCGGTGAGCCAGGCAAACAGCATCGATACCGCGATCGCTGCGGGCAGCGCGATCAGCGCGTCGGTGACGCCGTGGGCGGAAAGAATGCCGACCGCATAGGCGCCCAGTCCGAGGAACGCCGCATGGCCGAACGAAATCAGCCCAGCGTAACCGACCAGAAGATCGAGTGCGACCGCGGCGACCGCGAACACCATGATGCGTCCGCCGATGTCGAGCAGATATTGCTGCGCCGACAACACAGCGAACACTGGAAGAAGCGCGAATACCAAAAAGATCAGCGCTGGCAGTACGATGTCGCGGCGCCAGCGCGTGGGCGCGCTGCTGCCCGCCGTGACCGCGGTAAGGGTCATCGCTAGCGGCCCCGCGCCGGGAATAGGCCGGCGGGACGAACGTAAAGCACGACCGCCATCAACACATAAATCAGCATCGAGGCGATTGCCGGCCCCGCCATTCTGGCCGGCGAGGGACTCATCAACAGCCGAAGCGTGTCAACCGAAAACGAGCGGCCAAGCGTGTCGACCAGGCCGATCAGCAAAGCCGCGATGAAGGCGCCGCGGATCGAGCCGATGCCGCCGATGACGATGACGACGAAGGCGAGGATGAGGATGTTGTCGCCCATTCCGGGCTCTACCGAGATGATCGGCGCGATCATGATGCCGGCGAAGCCCGCCAGCATGGTGCCGAAGCCGAACACGATCATGAACAGGCGCTCGATGTCGACGCCGAGTGCCGAGACCATCCGCGCATTGGTTGAGCCGGCGCGCACCAGCATGCCGATCCGCGTGAACGTCACCAAAACATAGAGGCCGGCGGCGATGCCGAGCCCCGATGCGATGATGACCACGCGCCATACTGGGTAAAGCAGGCCGTGCATCAGCACGATCGAGCCGGTGAAGTATTCCGGGATCGGCAGTGTCAGCGGCGCGGCGCCCCAGACCATCCGCACGGCGTGATTGAGAAACAGAATGATGCCGAAGGTGGCGATCACCTGATCGAGGTGGTCGCGGTTATAGAGATGCCGGAAGACCAGGAATTCCAGCGCCAAGCCGAAGCCGAGAGCGGCGACGAGCGCCAGGATCAACGCGATCAGAAAATTGCCGACCAGGCCGTAGAACGCGACTGCCAGATAGGCGCCGAGCATGTACTGGACGCCGTGGGCGAGGTTGATGAAATCCATCACGCCGAACACCAGCGTCAGTCCTGCGGCGATCAGGAACAACAAAACGCCGAGCTGCAGGCCGTTGAGGATTTGGATGAGGAGGAGTGTGACTGACATATCTTACCCGACCACTCCTGACGGAGGCGGGAGGCGGCAGTCATCAAGTCCGTGCGGCATGCGAAATGGGATGAGCAGGTGACGCTTCAAGGTTCGCGGATACTTCCTGTAAGTCGCAGTCCGGCACAGCCTTTTTTATAGTGCTCCTTCGGAGCGCCTTTTTCAAATTCATTTTTCGCAGGTCCACGGAGATTTCAGAAGTTTCGATAATAACCTTCCAGAAAATCAGTTGCGAGATGGGGGTGTGCACCGATCGCCTGCAAGCGCCGCATGGAGGTCTTGATCGGCGCGAGCCGAAGCGGTTCGCGACTGTCATTGCCTGCTGTCGTGCGATACGTGATGTGGGCAATGTTGTCGCGCGCGCACAGAGCCAGGCCGACGGCATGGGCCGCTGCGTAATCAGGACGCCGATCAGCATCCCAGGGCACGGCGATGACGTCGCAGTCGCGTCGCCACATTATCATGGACAAGCCCTCGACCACGGCATCGAAGCGCGCACCTGAGGTTGGTACGCTACCGTCGTGCAAGCCGAGGACGAGAAACCACTCGTCGGGCACGCCCAGAATTGAAGACGCTCTCGCCGCATCCTGCGCATGGCGAAGTGCGATTTCGTCCGCCGTTGCGTGATCAATGCCCGGCACCGGCACCTCGTTGCCATCCGTCAAAACGGCCACGAAAGGCGGCCTACCCTTGGCCGATGCCTGCGCGATCAAGTGGCCACAGAACAGGCTCTCGTCGCCTGGCGTCGTTGCAAGAACCAGCAAGTTTCGACCGCCAGTGACACATTGCAGGTCAACGAGAGTGCCGCTCACGGAATGCCTCATCGCTGGGAGCCCGGAGCGCGAGTTATCTCGCGGGTCGAACCGCCCCCGCAACGTCCACGCGCGCGATTATTGCCAGAATTGGACATGGCGTCGTTGATTTTGCCGGATTGGAATATTCGCGGGATTTCCACTGACTGTTATCTTTGGTAGTGAGGACGGGGACGCGCCCCGCTATCGGCACGGGAGCGCGCGCTCAGAGAAAGGAGCGCCCGATGAACCATATAGCCATCTCAACGAGACCGGCGGCGCGCGACGAAGCCCATTTTCCCAATCAAGACGGTTCCCGCGTCCCATATACGGTCTTCAACTCGCCCGCGATTTATGCCCGCGAGCAGGAACGCATCTTTCAAGGCCCGGTCTGGAGCTTCTTGGGCCTCGAATGCGAGATACCCAACCCGGGCGACTTCAAGAGCACCTTCATCGGCGACACGCCGGTGGTGGTGACCCGCGTCGAAGATGGTTCTTTGGCGGCGTGGGTGAACCGCTGCGCCCACCGCGGCGCAGCGGTCTGCCGCGTGGCCCGTGGCAACGCGATGGCCCATACCTGCGTCTATCATCAATGGAACTACACCGCGGCGGGCGATCTCCAAGGCGTACCGTTCCGGCGCGGCCGCAACGATATGACGGGAATGCCGAAGGACTTCGACCCGGCCAAACACAGCCTCCGCAAGCTTCGGGTTGAAAGCTACCGCGGTCTTCTATTCGCGACCTTCAGCAACGAGGTCGAACCACTCCCTGATTATCTCGGCCCGGAAATGACACGCTGGATCGATCGAATTTTTCACAAGCCGATCGTCTACCTCGGCTGCACGCGACAATACGCCAACGGCAATTGGAAGCTTTATTTCGAAAATACCAAGGATCCGTATCACGCCAGCCTGCTGCACCTGTTTCATACGACCTTCAACATCCTTCGCGTGAACATGGAAGCGCGCACGGATTGCGACAAGAACGGGCTTCATGGCGTGTTGCTGTCCATCAAGAAAGAAGACAGCAACGCGGACGACTACACCAAAGAAAAGATTCGCTCCTATCAGGAGGGCTTTCGGCTTGAGGACTCCTCGTTTCTGGCGATGGTCAAGGAGTACGAAGAGCTGGCGACCAACCATATACAGACGATCTTTCCGCAGCTCATCATCCAGCAAATCCACAATACCTTGGCGGCGCGGCAGCTGCTGCCGAAAGGGCCGGATCATTTTGAACTGGTATTCCACTTCTTCGGCTATGCGGACGATACGCCGGAGCTGAGGGCGCTGCGGATCAAGCAGGCCAATTTGGCGGGGCCCGCAGGGTACATCTCGATGGAGGATGCCGAGGCGATCGAGCTGGTTCAGCAGGGCATCATCGGTGACGGTGCAAGCGCTGCATCCGTACTCGAAATGTCACGCTCGGCCCCCGATCAGCGCAATTCGTTGATCAGCGAGAGCTTGGTTCGGCGGTTCTGGGTCGGGTACCAGAAGCTGATGGGGTTTGAGAGCGCTTCCGAAATTGCGAGCTCGCTATGAGTCTGTCCGCCGAAATCCTGCTCCGGCTGGAAATGCAAGACCTGCAGGATCGTTACATGGCCGCCATCGATAACGACAAGCTGGAGGACTGGCCGAGTTTCTTTGTCGAGGACTGCCTGTACGAGATCATCCCGAAGGAGAATGCCGACGCCGGCCTGCCTATTCCGCTGGTCTATTGCGACAATGCCGCGATGTTGCGAGATCGCGTGATTTCGCTGCGTCACGCCAACATCTACGCGCAGCCGTATTATCGGCATTTCCTGTCGGGCTTATCCTGTCGCATGGTCGGCGACGACCGCGTCGAGATGAGCGCGAGTTATCTCGTTATCAACACCACGCCGGCCGGCGAGTCTCAGGTCTATCAGGCCGGCCGCTATGAAGACGTCGTCGTCAAGACCGATAAGGGCTGGCGGTTCAAAAGCAAGCGGGCGATCTACGACACCTCCCGTGTTCAGACGCTGCTCGCTTATCCGATCTGAGACCTATCATGCCGGAATGGATCGATGTCGCAGCCGAAAGCGACGTCGCCGAAAGTGGCGTACTGGCGGTCAACGCTAACGGGGAAGAGCTCGCACTCTTCAAATTGAGCGGCGCCGTTTTCGCCCTGATCGATCGATGCAGCCATGGGGCCGCGCGACTTTCGGAAGGGTATATTGAAGGTGGTTGCGTAGAATGTCCGTTGCACCAGGGTCTGATAGACATCCGCACCGGCGAACCGCGCGCCGAACCCGTTGCGCATCCCGTTCAGTGCTTTCCGACCCGCATTCGGGATGGGCGCATTGAAGTCGAGCTGTGATCGTCCGACTGCGCGCCGTCAGTGCGTTTCGACGGCGCCGCTGACGTCATCGGTGCCGCCCGATGCTCGCGTGGCGGATGGAAGTTCGCCAAATTTATTGGCATATTCGCGGGAAAACCGTCCGAGGTGGTTAAAACCGCATTCAAGGGCGACGGCGGCGATGCTGCGCGATCGGTCCCGCAGCAGGCGATCGCGCGCCTCCCGCAGACGAACGGACCGCAAAAATTGCATCGGCGTCGTCTCGCGAAACCGGCGGAAGCCATAAAGAAGAGTTCGCACGGGTGTGCGTGCTGCTGCTGCGATGTCTTGCAGCGTGATCGGTTCGCGAGCGTGAGCCGCAATGAAGGCTTCTGCGCGAAACACGCTGGCCGGAGCGGGACATTGCGTCCGCTCCTTGGTATCGTTGTTGCGGCCGTGCCCCGCGATCAGAAGTCTGATCAACAAGTTCACATAGTTCGTGGAAATTCTGCGGTCTGACTGGATCATACGGAGCACTTCGGGGCTGCTGATCAAGGTCTCCAAGTGCATGAGCCAAGGCCGCAGCGTCCGGTCGCCGATGTCGATGACCGGATCGAGCACGACGCTGCGCATCCCGGCATGCGCTTGAAACGCGCTTTTATCGATCCGTACAACAATTTGCTCGCAATCGCTGGAAAAGCGCCCTTCCAATCGGCGTCCGGGGGCCAAGGTGATGGCCCGATGCGGACTTATGTCTGTTTCCGTCGCTCCACTGCGCATCCGGGCGTGGCCGGAGAGACAAAATATGACGACATGGTAGCCGTCGAGCGGCGGAACCTCGATGCGGGCTTCGCCGAAGCTTATGGCATTGATCCAAACACCCGGCAGGCCGATGACGTCCATATGGTTCGGACGCCGGGCTCGGCTGCCGATCGGCAGCAGCGTGTGAGGCTGCAGAATCTTAGCGATGCGGTCGCGCGCCTCGGTAACATCCTCGCAAGAAAACAGGCGACATTGCCGCAGCGCGGCGACATCCGTTTTGACCGAAAGCGGCACGGCTGCTGCCCGGGCCATGGGAGCCGTACTCCTGATCCCTGTGTGTCGATCGCAAATCACAGTGCAAAAAAGGGGCCAAGCACTTCGCTTGAATTATTGCGGTACGCCGGACCGGCGCGTCGTACTTCCATATTAATTTTGATTTCTTGCGCCAGGCGCAAGCTCGCGCATTGACCGTTGCCGCACCACTCCTAGACTTTTCATCGATGTTTTTGCTTGTGGCGGACGCGCCGGGCGGCCCTGCCAGACAGGGGTGAACGATGAAATTTGGGATGTTTTATCCGGTCGCTGTGGCCTCCGAAGCGGACCTCGGCAAAGGCTTGTGGGGATTAGACCGCAGCCGTTATGACCGGACGATCCAGGAACTGCGCGAGCAAGCGATCTGCGCCGACGAGACTGGCTGGACCTCGATGATGTTCGCCGAGCATCACTTCGAGATTGAAGGTTATCACGTCACTCCCAATCCGCTGATGCTGAACGTTTATCTGGCGCAGCACACCAAGCGGCTGCGCCAGGGACAAATGGGGCTCGTGTTGCCGAACTGGAATCCGCTGCGGCTGGCGGAAGACATTGCCATGGCCGACCACCTGACTGGAGGGCGCCTCGATATCGGGTTGAGCCGCGGCTACCAGCCGCGGTCGGTTGGAGTGATGGGTCAGCACTATCACGCCAACGCCGCAGGGACCGGCCGCTCCGAGGTCGAAGCGGTCAACCGCAAGATCGTCGAAGAATGGTTTGAGGTGATGCGCCGCTCCTGGACGGAGGATCTTTGGAATTACCAGGGTGAATTTATCTCTGTGCCGCCGAATGGCATCGAATGGAAACATCCGATTTCGGCCCGTCTCAATGCCGGTGTCAACGACGGCATGTTGACCCAAGTTGCTACCGTGCCGAAGCCAAAACAACTGCCCTATCCGCCGCTGTTTACCACGCTTAGCCAAAGCCCCGAGACGCTGGCATGGTCGGCGCGCATCGGCGCCTCCATCGTTACGCTCGCTGCTGATCTTGATATCGTGCGTTGGCTGTTTCAGAGCTACATTGACGAAGCGGCAAAGCATGGCTGCAAGCTTCGCTTTGGCGAATATTCTCCGCGCGGCGGCGTTGTGCTTTGCCGCAACGTGGCCGTCGGCAAAACGCATGAAGACGCCATGGAGACCGCCCGGCAGGGTTCGGCGTTCTGGACCCATTGGCTTGGCGAGTTCGGTTTTTTCGAAGCCTTGCGGATGAAAGGTCAGGAGGGGCCGGTTCCTAAAACCTTCGAGCAAATGCTCAAGAGCGGGATGCAAATCGTCGGTACCCCCGACGAAGTCGGCGAAGAAATCCAGCGTCTCAAAGATACGCTAAACGTCGACTACATGATTTTCATCATGTACGCTGGAATGACCGAACATAAGCGTATGCTGGAATCCATTCAGTTGTTTGGGGAAAAAGTCATTCACATGTTCGCAGATGCCGATACTCCGGAAACTAAAGTGGCGGCCGTTGGGGGATAGGCAGTACGGATGACCGATCGGCAGGACGGCGACTTCGCGGAGATTCGCTCAGTCGGCCGGGCACTGGATCTTCTGGAAATTATGCAGCGCGCGGCGCCCCCCGGAATTCGCGTCAGCGACGCGGCGGCGACCCTGGGAATCGATCCCGCCACCGCTTCCCGTTTGATGGCGACCTTGATGACACGCGGCTATGCGAGCCGCATGCCCAACCGCCGCTTCACTCTTGGCGCACGGTCGTTGCGCCTTGCCTCGGGATGGATCGATCGTCTGCTCCAAATAGCGGACGCGCCGATGCGGCGCATCGCCGACGGTTGCGGTGAGACCGTGTACCTTCTGCAGCTGGTCGGCAGTGAAGCAGTCACATTGGCTCGGCTCAGCGGCGGTCGGCGCGCCTTGGTCGAGGGCGAAATCGGGCCGAGCTATCCGCTGTGGGCGGCGGCCGCCGGGCGGGCGCTGCTTGGCACGCTTCCTGCTGCCCAAGGCTTCGCGCTGCTGCCGGCAGAGCCATTCCCCGCCTTCACCCCGAAAACCAAGAGGACTTGGTTCGAAGTTTGTGCGGCGATGCAGGCCGGCCGACGCAGCGGCATTCACGCCGAGGAAGGCGAGATAAACTTGCTGCTTAACTGTTACGCCACGCTCCTGCAGCATGGTGAAAAAGACGAGAAGCTCGCGCTCGCGGTCAGCTTCGAAGCCGCGCGCCCGGAGAGTGACCGTCGGCTCATCAGGCAGGCGCTGCAACGCGAATGGCGGGAATTCGCCTTGCACATCTGACCGAGGCGAGCGATCCGGACACATCCTTCAAACGAAGCCGACTGACCTACGTGCAAACCGCCTTTACATTTGAACAGCTCGCGCAACCGAAGATCGCCGAAGCCGACGGCATTCTCAAAACCTGCGTCCATTATGGTTTCTGTACCGCGACCTGCCCAACTTACGTGCTGTTTCGCGACGAGAACGACTCCCCGCGCGGCCGCATCGACCTCATCCGCGCGATGTTGGAGAAGGGCGGAACGCCGGACCCAAAAACGGTGCATCACCTCGACCGTTGTCTATCGTGCCTGTCTTGCGTGACGACGTGTGCGGTCAAGGTGGACTACGCGCATCTGATCGATATCGCGCGCGTCTACATCGAGGACAATTATCGCCGCCCGTTTGGCGAGCGGATGCTGCGGTGGATGATTGCTGAACTTTTGCCATATCCGCGGCGCTTTGCTTTTGCGTTGCGCCTGGCGCGGCTTGCCGGACCGTTCGCCGGCGCCTTTCCGCTGCGGCTGCGAAATCTGATCAGGCTCGCGGCCGGGCGGCCCGTGGATGGTGAAATTCTTCGCCCGGGAATCTATCCGGCGCAAGGTACCCGGAAGATGCGCGTGGCGTTGTTGCCGAGCTGCGCGCAACAGGCGCTCGAGCGCAATATCAACGCCGCAACGATCCGGCTTTTGCAGCGGCATGGCTGCGAGGTTGTGGTCGCGGCGGGCGTCGGCTGTTGCGGCGCGCTGCCGCTGCACGTGGGCCGCGAGGCGCAAGGTAAAGCCTTGGCCGGCGCGAATGTCGCGGCTTGGAGCGCGGAATTTTTGAACCGCCTCGATGCGATCGTCGTCAATGCTTCGGGCTGCGGCACGACGGTGAAGGATTACGGGCATCTTGTCGGCGGCAAAGACGCCCATCGCATCGGCGCGCTCGCGCGCGACGTCACCGAACTTGTTGCCGATCTTGGCTTGTCACGCGGCAACGCCGAGGCTTATCGGGTCGCCTATCACGATGCCTGCTCGCTGCAGCACGGTCAGCGCGTAACCACTCAGCCGCGGGCGCTTCTGGCGCAGGCAGGCTTCAACGTGCTCGACGTTCCTGAGCGTCATTTCTGCTGCGGCTCCGCCGGCACCTATAATCTATTGCAGCCGGATATTGCAGCCGCACTCGGCCGACGTAAGGCCGCACATATCGACAGCGTCGACCCCGACATTATTGCCGCCGGGAATCTCGGCTGCCTCGTGCAGATCGGGCGCTTTACGCAAGCGCCGGTCGTTCACACTGCGGAGTTACTGGATTGGGCGACCGGCGGACCCATGCCGCCGGGTTTGCATGGCAGGGCATTGCGCAAGCCGGTGCCGCTTGCCGCGCAGGTAGGCGCTGCGGCTAGCTCATCAACTGCCGCTGACGCTGATTCCACAGGCGTTTGGTGACGCACGCGCACATCACATAATGAGGTCTTCCATGAGTTCGGCAAATCTCGAAACGTTTTTTGCCGCTGTCGCCGGAGCGTTCGGAGCAGACGTCATCAACCGCTCCGAGGAAACCATCCGGCGTTATGGCGAGAACACCATGCCCGGCGGCGATCGACCGCCGGCCGGCGTGGTTTATCCACGTTCGACCGACGATGTGCAGATCATCGTTCGCGCAGCCAACCAGCACAAGGTGCCGCTTTACCCGATCAGCACCGGCAACAATATTGGACTTGGCACGCGTTCGGCGATCACGGCCGGGCAGGTCGTCGTCGACCTTGGCCGCAACATGAACCGCATCGTCAATATCGACGAGAAGCTCGCCTTCGCCGTGGTCGAGCCGGGCGTGAGCTATCAGATGCTGTACGACGAGCTGGTGCGGCGCGGCAACAAGTTGATGCTCGACGTCACGTCAGGTCCGCCGCAAGGCGGCATGATCGGCAATGCCCTCGATAAGGGCGCGGGCTACTCGCCGTATTTCGATCATTTCGGATTTTCCTGCGGCATGGAGATCGTACTCGGTAACGGCGAAGTTCTGCGCACCGGCGACGGCTCGCTGGACGCCAAGGACCTGATCAACTGGCATACGTCGAAATACAGCTTCGGGCCGATCCTCGACGGGCTTTTCGCCCAATCGAACTATGGCATCGTCACCCGCATGGGCGTGTGGCTCTTGCCGCGTCCGCCCGCAGTACGGTCGTTCCATTTTACCTTTCCCGACGACGACGATCTGGAAACCATCATCGAACTTTGCCGTCCTCTGAAGCTGTCGAATTTCGTGCCGACGCTGATGCGCGTCTCCAACGATCTTTATCTGTGCGGTTCGGAGGGCGAAAGTCCGGAATACAAAACGAGCGGCGGCAAGCGCTCGATCTCCGACGAGGGGCGGCGGCATTTGCGCGAGCGTCACGGGCTCGGCGCCTGGAACGTTTCGGGCGCATTCTACGGTCCGAGCGCTGCAGCGATGGAGCCGCAAATCCAGCGGGTCCGCGACATATTCAAGCAAAGCGGCAAAGCGAGCTATATCGCGCACGAAGACGCGGCAGCTATCCCGCCGCTGCAAGTTGCGATCTATGCTTTTTCCGGCGTGCCGAGCCTCGGTGAGCTCGGTCTTTTGAAGTGGCGGCCGGGCGGCGGCAATATCTGGTTTACGCCGGGCACACCAATGGATGGCCGCGTCGCCAACGAGTTTCAGCGACTGTGCCGGAGCATCTACCAGGAGTTCGGCCTTGACTATACCGTGATGAATGTCTGCAGCGCCCGTTTTGCCCGCGGCCTGCATGTGATCACGTTCAATCGCGAAGACGCCGACGAGCGCGCTCGTGCCGATGCCTGCTACCGCAAGATGTCGGCGGAAGTCGCAGCCCGCGGCGTATTCGTCGGTCGCGCGCCGCTCGATTATCACGAATTGCACATGGCGCAGACCATGCCGGCCTTCCGCGGTGCCTGTTCCGGCATCAAGACCGCGCTTGATCCGAACGGCGTTATCGCGCCTGGTCGCTACGGCATCGGGCCCTAGCGCGCCAAAGGCCGGCCGGCGAAGCGGCCGCTATTTCAGGGGGCAATCCTTGGCATACGGGTCGCCATAGTTGGTGAACACCACCTTGACGATTTCGGTCTCGTATTTGCCGTCGGCGCGTTTGGCCACCTTGGTCAAATAGAAATTCTGGATCGGATAGTGGTTGTTGTTGAATTTGAAAGCGCCGCGCAGCGATTTGAAGTCTGCCTTGACGAGCGCCGCGCGCAGACCGTCCTTGTCGGCGAGGTTGCCCTTGACCGCGCGCACTGCGCTGTCGATCAACAGTGCCGCGTCGTAAGCCTGGAACGCATAGGTAGCTGGAATGGCGTTATATTCCTTGATGTAGGCGTCGACGAACGCCTTGTTCTGCGGGGTATCGAGGTTCGGCGCCCAGTTGGCGCCGGCGTACATGCCGAGCGCCGCATCCTGTTGTGCCGGCAGCGTCGACTCGTCGACGGTGAACGCCGACAGAAACGGGATTTTGTCGGCCAGGCCGGCCTGCCGGTACTGCTTGACGAAGTTCACCCCCATGCCGCCGGGCAGGAAGGCATAGATGGCGTCGGGGCTGGCGGCGGCGATCTTCGAAAGCTCCGCCGCATAATCGAGCTGGCCGAGCGGCACGTAGATCTCGTCGAGAATTTCACCGGTGAATTTGTGCTTGAAGCCGGCGGCGGCATCTTTGCCGGCCTGATAGTTCGGCACGATGATGATGGCTTTCTTGAACCCGGCATCCTGCGCGTATTGGCCGGAAACCTCGTGGACCTGGTCGTTCTGGTAGGAGGTGACGAAAAAATTGGGGCTACAGTCCTTGCCGGCAAAGGCAGATGAGCCGGCATTGGGGCTGATCAGGAACACATTCGCTTCGGTGACCGGCTTTTCGATGGCACCGAGAATGTTGGAGAAGATCGGGCCGACCACGAAATCGACTTTGTCGCGATCGATCAGGGATTTGACCTTGGTCACCGCGACGTCGGGCTTGAGCTCGTCGTCAACGACCACGACCTCGGTGTCGACACCGCCGAGCTTGCCGCCCAAATCCTTCACCGCCAGCGCAAAACCGTTGCGCAATTGCTGGCCGTTCACTGCCGGAGGGCCCGACAGCGTGGCGATGACCCCGACTTTGAGGTTGTCTGCACCCGCTGCCGAGTTCAGCAATCCGAGAGCCGCGGCGAGGGCAACGAGTGACGTGTATTTGAGCATGTGTCAGTCTCCTGATCGGTCCGGCAACGCAGGGTTCGGTGCCGCAGCTCCCGTGCCTTGGTTCGGTGTCTTTGGCGGCCTTAATCGTACCGTGGCGGATACTTTAAGGTTAAAACACCGGCTTTGGGAAGCGGGATGGGTGACAATAATCGCGCCTGCCGCTAGTGGTCCAATTCCAACATTCGCCGGCAAATTTACGCTGTCGCGCGATTGCGGATGGCTACGCATTGGCCGCCGGCGACCCGCATGCTTGAATGCGCCAAACCGGGACAAAGAGTTAAGAGCAGTGAGGGTTTGATGTACACAATGACGCCGGGCATTACCAAGGCCGGGACGGGCATCGACGGCATCGTCTGGAATATTCTTGGCCAGACTTACGTGCCCAAGCAGCTGTCCGAAATCTCGTTTGCCTGGCACGCAACATTCCCGCCCGGCACCTTCGTGCCGCCGCACATTCATCCGACCCAGGACGAATTCATCTATCTGTTCGAGGGTCGGCTCGACCTCGTGCTCGAAGGCCGCGACTTCGTCGCCACCTCCGGCGATTTGATCCGGCTGCCGATGAACTTGGCGCACGGCATCTTCAACAAATCCGACCAGACCGTGAAATGCTTTTTCTGGGTGACGCCGACGCGCAAGCTCTACGATCTGTTCTGGGCCATCCACAGCATGAAAGAGCAGAACCCGCCGGATGTGGTTGCGCTTTCGGCCAAGCACGAAGTGATGTTCCTGCCGCCGCCGGCCGAATAGGGCCGGTTTTCCGATCCGGGCCGGCCCGGTGACAAGCTCCGCGCGGAGCCCCGGAATCCGTAACCGCCTTCAGCGAATATGGATTCCGGACTAGCTACTCTGTGGCGATCCGGAATGGCATGCCTCACGCCGCCTTGTTGACCTGCTCGCAGGCGAAGCTAGCGGCGGAAACGTAGCCGCACACGATGGCTTTGCGCCGCTCGGACGAGAGCACGTCGTCGATGTTGGTAAAGCCCTCCGGTGCGCGCGGTTCCACCTCATCGATCGCGCCTTCGGTTCCGCTTTTCCGCGCGCAACGGACATGAACCGGCGGGCCGCACCGGCTTAATCGATCGAAAATGTCGCAGCAGCAACATTGACGAGCCCGCAGCTCAAAGGATTTTATCCGCGGTCGCGAACGCTGTAGAATAACGTCGAATGGCACTTTGACGGGCAACCATGTTGCGTCGATGGATCATCATTGCGGCGATGCTTGTTTCCGGCTTCGCTTGCGGTCAGGCTGCCGCGCAGGAGGCAATCGGCTCAGTCAGTCGGATACAGGGAGAGGCACGCGGTACGCGTGGCAGCACCACGCAGGCACTCGGCCTCAATACGTCGGTTTTTCGCAACGAGGTCGTATCGACCGGCGAAGAAGGGCGGCTCGAAATCATTTTTACCGACGACACGCGGCTAACACTCGGTGAGAAGGCGAAGCTGACGCTCGATAGGTACGTCTTCAACCCTGCTGCTGGCAGCGGAATGATCAGGTTCAGGGTGGTCGGCGCCTTGCGGTTTCTCTCCGGTCAAGTGTCGAAGCTGAGGACGTCCGTCGTCAGTATAACGACGCCCGTTGCGGTCGCCGGCGTTCGCGGGACAGAATTCTGGGCTGGGCCGATCGACAATCAGGCACTCGGGGTGTTGCTTATCGAAGGTGCCGTGAGCGTGTCGAACTCGGCAGGAGAGCGGATCCTAGGTCAGCCCGGTCAAGGCACCAATATTGCCGCGCGTGGCGCAGCGCCCGGGCCCGTCACCTTCTGGCCGCCGGACAAGGTCAACCGCGCCCTCGCGGCTGTGACGTTCCGATAGCAAGGCTGGCGGCCGTGGTGGCACGGCCTCGAGCGCACGAATTCTTTACGTCCGTTCCAGCATTATGGCGCCCACACCCCGGAGACATCGCATGCCGATGCCGGCACGTTTCTTTATGGGCGCGGTCGCGCTGTGCGGAATTTGCATGCTGGTGCTTGCCTGCCGCAGCGGCCGGATCTGCTCCGTGGGGCGGTGCTATGAAGCCGGCCAAAATCCAGTTTCGTACGGCCTGACTTTCGCACTGGATATTTTCATCGTCATTTTTTGTGCGGCGGAAGCGGCCGGATATCCGCCTGCCGAAGTCTTCGACGTCATCGGTCTCGGCTGGATCAATTCCTTCTGCCGCGCCTGCGGCAACGCGTAGCGTCGAACAGTCAGATCACTTCGACGGCCGACCCTTAAGCGGCGAAGCAGCGGAGAATGCGATCCGCACGAACGACGTCACGCCGCCTTGTTGACCTGCTCGCGGGCGTAACCGGCGGCGGAAGCGTAGCCGCGCACGATGGCTTTGCGCTGCTCGAATGAGAGCACGTCGTCGATGTTGGTGAAGCCTTCAGGCGCGCGCGCTTCCACCGCGTCGATCACGCCTTCCGGCCCGCCGCGGCGGTTCATGCGCACGATGTCGGCCGTCAGCGGCAGCCGCGTCTGCTCATAGAGCCAGAGCGCGTGCACCGGATGCTCGGCATCTTTGAGCCGGTCGGCAAGGCAGCGCGCGTCAAGGATCGCCTGCGAGGCGCCATTCGAGCCGACCGGATACATCGGATGCGCGGCGTCGCCCAACAGCGTGACCCGGCCGAAACTCCAGCGCGGCAGCGGATCGCGATCGCACATCGGGTATTCCCAGAACTCGTTGCTCGCCTCGATCAGCGCGCGGGCGTCGACGTACGGAATGCGGAAACGCTGCACCCGCGGCATCAGGTCTTCGAAACGGCCGGGGCGCGACCAGTCCTGTTTCGCCGGCAGCGTCGTGCCGTCTGCGACCCTGCCGAGGACGGCCCAGTTCGTCAGCCTGGTATCCGGACGCAGTCCGGGCGCGATCGGATAGATCACGAGCTTGGCTTCGAGCCCGCCGGCCACGACCATCGAGCGGCCGGTCAGGAATGCCGGCCAGTCGATGGCGCCGCGCCAGAGCATTAGCCCGTTCCACGGCGGCGGTCCCTCGTTTGGACAGAGCGTTCCGCGCACCACGGAATGGATGCCGTCGGCGCCGATCAGGATATCGCCGCACGCGGTGTGGACATGGGAGCCGCTGCGATCGAAGAAATAGGCCGTGACACCACCATCGTCCTGGGTAAACGAGCCGAGCCGGCAGTTCACATGGATGCGCGATTCGCCGAGCCGCACCCGTACCGCCTGATAGATCACGGTTTGGAGCCGGCCGCGATGAATGGAGAATTGCGGCACCTCATAGCCGGCGTCGGTGCCGCGCGGCTCGCGCCAGATCTCCTGGCCGAACCGGTTGGTGTAGAACAGCTCGTAGGTGCGGATCGCGACCGCGTCCAGGCGCTCCAAAAGCCCAAGCTCGGCGAGCTCCTTGATGGCGTGGGGCAGCGTGTTGATGCCGACGCCAAGCTCGCGGACCGCGTCCGCCTGCTCGAAAATCTCGCAATCGATCCCGCGCGCGTGCAACATCAGCGCCGTCACCAGGCCGCCGATGCCGCCGCCGGCAATGATCGCTTTCATGACGCTACTCCAACCAACCAATAAATCTAGGGTGGGTTAGCCGCCCGGCGACGGTAACCCAACCGCGCGGCAGCCAAGCCCGCGGCGCAGTCGGTGGGTTACACGGCCGCGCCATTAACCCACCCTACGAATGGGGACAAAAAATGCAATGTTTTGCCGCCGACATGGTTATGGCCCGCTTTGTTATAACAACCCGCACCTGTGGTGCGGACTTGCCGCCGGCGCGGTTATGAGGTTTCGGTAACGGACGATCTTTGGGTCCGGGAGAGCATCATGAGCCGCACCGCGCATTTGCGCATTCCGTTTTTCGATGCGCGGCATCGCGCCTTCGCCGACGAACTCGATCAATGGGCGAGCGAAGCGGTGCGGGAAGTTGAGGGCGGACAGGCGGCGCATGGCGACGTTGATGATATCTGCCGGCGCTGGGTGCGTACGCTTGGCGCTGCCGGCTGGCTGCGGCACTGCGTGCCGGCAGGCTTCGGCGGGGCGCATGATCCGCTGCGCTCGCTTTATCTGGTGATCGCCCGCGAGACGCTCGCCCGCCATAGCGGGCTCGCCGATTTCGCCTTCGTCATGCAGGGGCTGGGCAGCGGCCCGATCGGGCTTGCCGGATCGGATGAGGTCAAGAAGCGCTATCTGCCGCGGGTGGCGAGCGGGGAGGCCATTGCGGCTTTCGCGCTCACCGAGCCCGAGGCCGGCTCCGACGTTGCGGCAATAGCCACCTCGGCGCGGCGCGACGGTGACGGCTATGTGCTTGACGGCGAGAAGATATGGATTTCCAACGGCGGCATCGCCGATTTCTATGTGGTGTTTGCGCGCACCGGCGAGGCGCCGGGCGCGCGCGGGCTGTCCGCCTTCGTCGTCGATGCCGACGCGCCGGGTCTCGAGATCGCCGAGCGGCTGGAAGTCACGGCGCCGCATCCGCTCGCGCGGCTACGTTTTGTGTCCTGCCACGTTCCGGAAGGAAACCGCATCGGCGCGCCCGGCGAGGGCTTTAAGATCGCGATGCGCAATCTCGATATCTTTCGCTCCTCCGTCGCCGCCGCCGCGCTCGGTTTTGCCCGCCGCGCGCTCGACGAAGCGCTGGCGCGCGTGACGACGCGGAAAATGTTCGGGCAGACGCTGGCCGACTTTCAGCTCACCCAGGCGGCGCTCGCCGACATGGCGACCGAAATCGATGCGGCCGCGCTGCTGACCTACCGCGCCGCCTGGCTGCGCGACGTCGAAGGCGTCTCGACCACGCGCGAAGCGGCGATGGCGAAGATGACGGCGACCGAGGGCGCGCAGCGCGTCATCGATCGGGCGGTACAATTGTACGGCGGGCTCGGCGTCGCTACCGGCTCGGTGGTCGAGCACCTTTATCGCGAGATCAGGCCGTTGCGCATCTACGAAGGGGCGACCGAAGTGCAGAAACTCATCATCGGGCGCGATTTGCTCAAAGCGCGGAACTAAGACTGTTTACCGTGCGCGATTTTTCGCGCGGCGGTATGGTTAACAACTTCTAAATAGCCCGGCCGCTCGCGCTTTTGATTCATGAAAAAGTGAAGCCTTTCTGCGAAGGGTCGTCCTTTGAGGTGGCTCTTGAGTAAGCCTGCGAAGCGACGCTTTTCCCTCGAATTATCCGCCGGGCGGGAAGTCATCGACGTATTGGTGATTTTCTCCATATGCCTTGTGGCCTATATGGCGGTGGCGGAATGGGGCGGAATGACGCTCCTGAGCAAGCTTCTCGGCGTCGAGCCGGTGAAGCCGTCATTCCTTTATTTCTTCGGCATGGCGCTGGTGGTGTTCAGCCTGCGCCGCATGGGCGACCAACGCAGCGAGCGCGCCAAGCGGCTCGCCGCCGAGCAGCACGCGCAAGTGGTTTCGATGCGCGATCCGCTGACGCAATTGCCCAACCGGCGCAAGTTCCAGGAAGACGTCGGCAAAGTGTTGAAGAAGTCCGACAACAAGATGAGCGTGTTGTTGCTCGGTCTCGACCAATTCAAGAAACTCAACGAAGTATACGGTCACCTCGGCTGCGACGAGGCGCTGCTGCAAATTGGCGCGCGCATTCGCGACCGTGCCACGCCTGGCGACTTCTTCGCGCGGATCGGCGACGACGAGTTTGCGCTGTGTCTCGCCGGCGGCGACCCGGACAGCGCGCGCCGCGTCGCCTTGACCTTGGTGGAGATCGTCAAGCAGCCGGTTCAGATCGGCATCGAGCAGCACAGCATCGGCGCCAGCGTCGGCATCGCCCAGGCCGGCCGCGGCCATGTGACGGTCGACGAACTGCTGCGCTGCGCGCATGTCGCGCTGTCGCGCGCGCGCGGTCTGCACACCGAATTCTGCTTTTTCGATCCGAAGATGGACGCCCACATCCGCGAGCGCTCGCTCCTCGAAAAAGATCTGCGCGCGGCAATCGGGGGCGACGCGCTGCGCCCCTATTATCAGCCCATCGTCGATCTGAAAACGCGACGGATCGTCAGTTTCGAGAGCCTGGCGCGCTGGCACAATCCGGTCACCGGCCTGATCTTGCCGGACACCTTCATCCCGCTCGCCGAAGAGCTTGGGATTTTGGATATCGTGTCCGGCCAGCTGTTCGGCGACGCCTGCCGCGATGCCGCATCTTGGCCGGAAGACATCTCGCTTACCTTCAACTTCTCGCCGTCGCAGCTCAGCGATCGCTCGTTCGCCGAGGCGGTACTCACCGTTCTGCGCGACACCGGCTTCCCGCCGCATCGCCTCGAAGCGGAGATCACCGAAAGCGCGCTGGTCGAGGACCTGGAAGCGACGCGGCACGCGATTTCGACGCTGCGCAACGCCGGCGTCCGCATCGTGATCGACGATTTCGGCACCGGCTATTCCAGCCTCTACCACCTGTACGAATTGCGCTTCGACAAGCTCAAAATCGACAAGCGCTTCATCCAGGAACTGGTGGTCACCGGCGAAAGCGCCGTTTTCATTCGCGCCATGGTCGGCCTGTGCCGCGGCTTGAATCTGACCGTCACCGCGGAGGGCATCGAGACCGACGTGCAGGCGGTGGCCGCTCTGGAGCACGGCGTCGATCAGGCGCAAGGCTTCCTGTTCGGCAAGGCGGTTCCGGCGGAGCAGGTGGCGCAATTGCTGGCGGCGCCGGTCAAGCTCGTGGCGTGATTCTGCACCACAAAATAGCTACGCACCGGCGAGATTTTTGGCCAGCATAAATCCCGAACCGGCGCCGGTGCCGGCGCCCGGCCAGGTCGAAGCGCCGACCATGTAAAGGCGATCGACCGGCATACGGTAGCGTGACCAGCCGAACGCTGGACGGAACAGGAAGTTCTGGTCGAGATGGTGGCTGCCGCCGAGGCTGTCGCCGCCCACCAGATTGGGGTTGTCGCGTTCGAGGTCGCGAGGCGACAATACGGCGCGCGCGAGAATCTTTGCAGTGAAGCCCGGTGCGTAACGCGCGATGAGATCGATGACGCGGTCCGCATAAGCTTCCTTCACCGCATCCCAGTCGGTGCCGGTAATGATGCCGGCGGCGTCGCCCCTGATCTGCGACGGCAAGACACGAACCTGAACCCACAGCACATGCGCGCCTTCGGGCGCGCGCGACGGATCAATGGCGGTCGGCTGTCCGACCACGAGGCCCGGTTCGGCCGGCAGAAGTCCATCGAGCGCTTCGGTGTAGGTCTTTGCCAAGGCGGCCAGCGATGGGGCGAGGTGCACGTAGGCGAACCGGCGCAGCGCGGCGCCGGCACTCCAGTCCGGCAAATCGCTGAGCGCGAGATGGATCATCATGGTCGCCGGTCCCGGCCGCAGCGCGGCCAGCCGCCGCATCGGCGGCGATTGCTCGGAGATGAGGTCGCCGAACAGCACCCGCGGATGCAGATTGGCGACGACGGCCCGCGATGCGTCGAGGCGTTCGCCGCTCGCCAGCACGACGCTGCTCGCCGCACCGTTGTCGACGGCGATGCGCGCGACGGGCGCGTTGAGCCGTACCTCGCCGCCAGCGGCTTCGATCGCGCGCACCATGGCGGTGACGATCGTATCGGCGCCGCCCTGTCCGAGCGCCATGCCGAACGCCTGGTCGGCCATCGCCTCGAGGTACGGAAACAGCGCGCCTCCGGCGACATCCGGTGAGAAATCGAGATGCATGCCCCAGATCGCCAACATCGCCTTGACCTTGTCGCTTTCGAAATTCTCGTCGAGCCATTCGCGCGGCGACGACAGCAAAAGGCGCACGGTGTCGGCGACCCATGCGGTGCCGCGCGCCCGCCATGCCGAGTAGGCGACGCGCAGCGCCGCCCACGACGGCGACCGCGAACCGAGCAGCGCGAAAATGTGCGGGGCATCCTCGCTGAAAGCCCACGTCATTGCCCGCCAACGCTCCGCGTCCGCCGGACTTACGGCCTCGATGCGTGCCGCGTTGGCTTGCGCGTCCTTGCCAACGCCGAGCCACGTGCCGTCAGGGAACGCGGTCGCGAAGCATTGCTCGGCGCCGACGAACTTCAGCCCGTTGGCGAGCAGCCGGTGCTTGTGTGCGGCAAAGAACGGCGAGCCGGCGAACAGGCCCAAATTCATCGCGTAGAGGTCGTGACGAAACCCCGGCCGGGTGACTTCGGCGGTCTTCACCGCGCCGCCGGCGGCCGCGGCGCGCTCGACGACGATGACTTTCCAGCCCTTGCTCGCGAGATGCAGCGCGGCGGCCAATCCGTTGACGCCCGCGCCGATCACGATCGCGTCGTAGGGCATCGTCTTGCTCCTGCGTTTCGCCGCGCGAGCGGCTATGATCGCTTAGCCGGTCGCTTGCCACCGCAGATATTTCATATCTAAAATGTTTGCGCTAGGCTGCCGGCCGAACACGCCCACCCCCCAAAACACGCGCGACGGAGAGACATATGACCAGTACTCAAGTTCTCAATGACTTTGCTTCGGCGCTCGCTTCCGGCGCCGTTGAGGTGGTTGACTTGACCGCGCCGCTTGGCGCGGAAACCCCGCTGATCAAGCTGCCGCCGGAGATCGGCAAGAACACGCCCGCGATCGAAGTTCACGCGATCTCCAATTACGACAAGGACGGCCCGTTCTGGGCCTGGAATTGGCTCAAGCTCGGCGAGCATTCCGGCACGCATTTTGACGCGCCGATCCACTGGATCAGCGGCCGCGACTACAAGGACGGCTCGACCGACACCATCCCGGTGAAGAATTTCGTCGCTCCGGTCTGCGTGATCGACTGTTCTGCGGAAACGGCAAAGAATCCCGATTTCCTGCTGACCGTTGACGGCGTCAAAGCCTGGGAGAAAGCGCATGGCGACATTCCGGCCGGCTCATGGGTGCTGATGCGCACCGACTGGTACAAGCGCAACGCCAGCGAAGCGACATTCCTCAACGCCGACGCCAAGGGTCCGCATTCGCCGGGACCGACGGCGGAGACCATCCATTATCTGATCGGCAAGGGTGTGATCGGCTGGGGCTCGGAGACCGTCGGCACCGATGCCGGCTCCGCCGGCGGCATGGACCCGCCGTTTCCGGCGCACACCTTCATGCACAAGGCCAACCGCTACGGCCTCGCCAGCCTTTGCCAGCTCGACAAGCTGCCGCCCAAGGGCGCGATCCTGATCGCGGCGCCGCTTAAGATCGTCAAAGGCACCGGCAGTCCGCTTCGCGTGCTCGCACTCGTGCCGAAGCACTGACGCCAGGTGAGCTGACAATGGCGGCCGCCGACTACATCATCGTCGGAAGCGGGATCAATGCGCTGGTGGCGGCGGCCCAACTGGGCCGCAAAGGCCACAAGGTCTTGGTGCTCGAGCGCAATGATCGTATCGGCGGCTGCATGCGCACCGAGGAGATCACGGCGCCGGGCTTCATTCACGACGTGATGGCGACGACGTTCGTCTTGTTCATCACGTCGCCGGCATTCGCCGAGCTCGGTCCGGAGCTTGCCAAGCGCGGTCTCGAATTTGCGCATACGCCGACGCCGACGGCGGTGGTCTTGCCCGACGGCCGCCATGCGATCCTGTCGATGGATCGCAAGGCCAATGTGGCGGCATTCGAACGACTGGCCGCCGGCGACGGCGCGCGGTTCGCCGCCGACGCCGATCGCATCGGCGCCGACGCGCCGTTTTTGTTTTCGCTGCTCGGCGGATCGCTGTGGTCGCGCGCAATCCTGAAAATCATCGCCCGCGAAGCCTGGCGACGAGGTTTGCGCAGCTTGGCGGCCTATTTCGGCGAGGCGCTCGGCACCGCCCGCGCTTGGCTTGAAACGGGCTTCCAGTCGGACGTGACGCGCGCGTTGTTCGCGCCCTGGGTGCTGCATTGCGGGCTTGGCCCCGAGGCCGCGTATTCCGGCCAGATGGCCAAGGTGATCGCGTTTGCGCTCGAAGTCGCCGGTGCGCCGATCGTGAAAGGTGGGGCGAAAAACGCGCTCGCGGCTTTCGAGCGATTGATCCGCGATCAGGGCGGTGACATTGTCGTCGGCGCCGATGTGGAACGGGTTTTGGTTGGTGCTGACGGCGCGGCGCGCGGCGTGCGGCTCGCGGGCGGCCGTGAAATCGAGGCGGCGAAGGGCGTTATTTGTTCGGTGACGCCCAACCAGCTTTATGGCCGGCTGCTCGCCGGCGTCACATTGCCCGCGGCAATCACCGACGCGGTGGCGCAGTACCGCTACGGCAAGGGCAATATGCAAATCCACTACGCGCTGAAATCGCCGCCGCGCTGGAAAGCGCCCGAGCTGGCTTCGGTTGCGCTCACCCATTTGACGCCCGGCCTCGACGGGGTGTCGAAGGCCGCGAACGAAGCCGAACGCGGCATGTTGCCGGTTGCGCCAACGATCTGCGTCGGCCAGCCGGTCGCGCTCGATCCGTCGCGTTGTCCGCCCGGCGCGTCAATTCTTTGGCTGCAGCTTCCGGAAGCGCCGCGTTCGATCAAGGGCGATGCGGCGGGCGAAATTGCCGTGCCGGCAGACGGCCGCTGGACGCAAGAGGTGCGCGAGAAATACGCCGACCGGATCGAGGCCATTTTGGCCTCGCACATCGAGAATTTCCGCGATGGCGTGATCGCGCGCAAGTGCTATTCGCCGGCTGATCTCGAAGCGCTCAACGTCAACCTGGTCGGCGGCGATCCCTATGGCGGGTTCTGCGGCATCGACCAGTTCTTCCTCTGGCGGCCGTTCCATGACAGCGTCAATCACAAGACGCCGGTGGCGCGCCTCTACCACATCGGCGCCTCGACCCATCCGGGCCCGGGTCTCGCGGGCGGCTCCGGCTATTTGGTGGCCAAGGCGCTCGGCTGAACGGCTCGGAAAAAGCCGGTCGGTCCCGGTCTGTCGCAAGCTTATTACGAAACATCGCGCCCACCGACTTTAGCCAATCGCGGCTCTGATCTGCTATCGTCGTGGAGGCGCGAGGGTCGGGATAACGCGCGATGCCCCGGAGGACGTACCATGCACATTTTGCTGCTGCCGCTGACTGCGCGTTTCATCGCTTTCACCTTGGCCGTGCTGATCACCGTTTTGCTGCTGATTGGGCTTTTTGTCGGCAACACGCCAATCCTCTTCGCCATTCCGCTTGTCCCGTTTGCGGCGCTTACGGCGCTTGGCATTTACGACCTGATCCAGACGAAGCACGCGGTGTTGCGCAATTATCCGCTTACGGCACACATCCGCTTTATCCTCGAGGAAATTCGCCCCGAAATTCGTCAGTATTTCCTGGAAAGCGAGAAGGACGGCACGCCGTTCTCGCGCGACAAGCGGGCCATCGTCTATCAGCGCGCCAAGCAGGCGTTGGATAAGCGGCCGTTCGGCACGCAAAACGACGTCTATTCGAGCGGCTTCGAATGGCTGCATCATTCGATGGCGCCGAAGCCGGTCGACAAGCAGTCGTTCCGCGTACTGGTTGGCGGCCTGGATTGCGCCAAGCCTTACTCGGCCTCGATCTTTAATATTTCGGCGATGAGTTTCGGCGCGCTCAGTCCAAACGCCGTGCGCTCGCTCAATATCGGGGCCCGAAAGGGCGGCTTCGCCCATGACACCGGCGAAGGCGGCATCAGTCTCTATCACCGCGAGAACGGCGGCGATCTGATCTGGGAAATCGGCTCCGGTTATTTCAGTTGCCGCAACGGCGACGGCACGTTCTGCGCCGAGAAATTTGCCGACAATGCCAAGTCCGATCAGGTCAAGATGATCGAGATCAAGCTCAGTCAAGGCGCCAAGCCCGGCCATGGCGGAGTGCTGCCGGGGGCCAAGGTATCGCCGGAAATCGCCGCCACCCGCGGCGTCGCCGTCGGCATCGACTGTATTTCGCCGGCACACCATTCAGCGTTTTCGACGCCGATCGCGATGATGGAATTTATCGCGCGCTTGCGCGAACTATCCGGCGGCAAGCCGACCGGGTTCAAGCTCTGCGTCGGGCATCCGTGGGAGTTTATGGCGCTGTGCAAGGCGATGCGCGAGACGGAGATCTACCCCGACTTCATCGTCATTGACGGCAAGGAAGGCGGCACCGGCGCGGCGCCGCTGGAATTCACCGATCATCTCGGCATGCCGCTGCGCGAGGGCCTTAATTTCGTGCACAACGCGCTGATCGGCATCGACGCCCGCGATCGCATCAGGCTCGGCGCCAGCGGCAAGATCATCAGCGCCTTCGACATTGCGCGGGTGATGGCGCTCGGCGCCGATTGGTGCAATTCGGCGCGCGGCTTCATGTTTGCGCTGGGCTGCATTCAATCGCAATCGTGCCACACCGATCGCTGCCCGACCGGCGTTTCCACCCAGGATCGCGCGCGCCAGCGCGCGCTTGTGGTGCCGGACAAATCGGAGCGGGTGTTCAATTTCCACCGCGCCACGGTGGAAGCCGTCGCCGAACTCGCGGCCGCCGCCGGCCTCAATCATCCCACCGAATTTGCGACCGCGCATTTTTCGCGGCGCGTTTCGCCGCATGAGGTCAAGACCTTTGCCGAACTCTATCCGTCGCTGTCGCCCGGCGAGCTCCTGGCCGGCACCGACGATCGGCGGTTCGCGGCCGCCTGGAAAATGGCAAGCGCGGCCGATTTCGCGATTGCGGCCTGACCGGCGTCGGCGTCGATGATGCGGAATGTTGCGTTGCCGCGGATGGCGCGCCTTCAGGGATTGGATCGTCATCGGGCATCGCCGGACATTCGCGGTTTTCGGCGAGTGTGGACAAATCTATCGTAAGGATGTCGAACAAAATGGCGTCGGATCGGTTTAAACCAAAGTATATGTGCTCTTTCGGCCGGGCGAATGTCACTTAAATGCAGATGGCGCTTAAATGAGGCTGGGCCGCGTGGGCAGACCGGATTGAGGTCCTGCAGCTGAGCGCTGGACCGGCATTGTCTTTAAGGGAATGAACGGCTGACCTAAATCGTTTTACCGGAAAGGATGTAACCATGAGCACGAAAGACGCCAAAGCGCGGCAAAAGGCGCCGCTCGACACGCCGACCGATCTTGCTACTAACGCGGTCACCGACATCGCCGGCGCGCTGAAGATACTGCTGGCCGACGTCTTTGCCCTGTATGTCAAAACCAAGAATTTTCACTGGCATATGTCCGGGCCGCATTTCCGCGACTATCACCTGCTCCTTGACGAGCAGAGCGAGCAAATCTTTGCCATGACCGACGACATCGCCGAGCGTGCCCGCAAGATCGGCGGCACGACCCTCCATTCCATTGGCGAGATCGCCCGCAAGCAGCGGGTATTAGACAACGACGCCGAATACGTCTCGCCGCTCGACATGCTGGCCGAGCTGCGCGACGACAACAAACAACTGACGGCGAGTATGCGCGAGACCCATGATTTGTGCGACGAGCATGGCGACGTGGCGACAACGAGCTTGCTGGAAAACTGGATCGACGAGACGGAGCGGCGTACCTGGTTCCTGTTCGAAGCGACGCGGACGCACGACACCGTCTGACAAATTGACCCGGCCCTCCGGCGCCATCATTATGAGAGCCGGAGGATCGCGCCATGACCGGTGTGCGCACGGAGACCGATAGTCTCGGCGCCGTTGAGGTGCCGGCGGACAAGCTCTGGGGTGCGCACACCCAGCGCTCGCTGATGCACTTCAACATCGGCCATGATCTGATCCCTCAGGAGATGATCGCGGCTTATGCGATCGTGAAAAAGGCGGCGGCGGCCGTCAATCACGCCGAAAAGCGGCTCGATGACCAGCGATATGGATTGATCGTGACCGCCTGCGACGAGATCCTCGCCGGCGGCTTCGACGACAACTTTCCCCTGCATGTCTGGATGACCGGTAGCGGCACCCAGTTCAACATGAATGTCAACGAAGTGATCTCCAACCGTTGCTGCCAGCTCGCTGGCACGCCGCTTGGCAGTCACAAGCCCGTTCATCCGCAAGACCACGTCAACATGTCGCAGTCGTCGAACGATAACTTTCCATCGGCGATGCACATCGCGGCGACAATCGCCGTCAAAGAGCGGCTGATGCCCGCGGTCGCGGCGTTGCGCGACGCCATCGCCGTCAAGGCGGAGGAATGGAATGACATCGTCAAGATCGGGCGCACCCACATGCAGGACGCCACCCCGCTGACACTGGGCCAGGAGTGGTCCGGCTATGCCGGGATGCTGACCGACGATCTCGATCGTCTCGAAGCGGCGCTGCCGGGCATTTACCGTTTGGCGCTCGGAGGCACCGCGGTCGGTACCGGCATTAACGCGGCGCCGGGTTTTGCCGAAGCGGTTGCCGCAGAAATCGCCAAGCTCACAGGCCTGCCGTTCGTCACCGCGCCCAACAAATTCGCCGTGCAGGGCGCACACGACGCACTGGTGCAGCTATCGGGCACGCTGCGGACGCTGGCGGTTTCGCTCTACAAGATCGCCAATGACATTCGCCTGATGTCGTGCGGTCCGCGCGCCGGCTTTGCAGAGCTCCAGATTCCCGAGAACGAGGCGGGGTCGTCGATCATGCCCGGCAAAGTCAATCCGACGCAATGCGAGTCGCTGACCATGATCGCCGTACAGGTCATGGCCAACGACGTCGCCGTCGGTTTCGGCGGCGCCGGCGGCTATCTGGAAATGAACGTCTACAAGCCGTTGATGATTTTCAACATCATGCAATCGATCACGATCTTGAGCGACGGCCCCACGAACTTCCGCAGATTTCTGATCGAAGGCACCAGGCCGAATTTGAAGAAGATCAAGGAATACGTCGACAATTCGCTGATGCTGGTGACGGCGCTGTCGCCGGTCATCGGCTATGACAAGGCAGCGCAGATCGCGCATTACGCGAGCGACCATGATCTGACATTGAAGGCGGCGGCGCTCAAATTGGGCTTCGTCTCGGAAGCCGATTTCGATCGCATTGTCGATCCAAAAAAAATGGTGGCGCCCTACGTCGCCACGGACAAATAGCGCGGCGGTTCAATTCCCATCGGCATTGGAAAGGTCATCACCATGGCAAAGCCTCCAGGGTCCAGCGGCGCCGATCCGCAGCCGATCCGCGGCCAGCTCGGCGCATCCATTCTCGGTCCGCGCAACAAGCCGGTGGAACGCGAAAACCCCGATCAATTGGCCTCGCCTATACCGGTTCCGGCACTATCCCGAATTTGAAATTTTCATTCGCTGCGGCGCACAATCGTCTCTTGACCGGCGCCTGGGCGCGCGAGGTGACGGTGCGTGAGCTGCCGATTGCAACCGAGCTCGCCGGCGTGAATATGCGACTCAATCCCGGCGGCATCCGCGAGATGCATTGGCACAAGGAGGCCGAATGGGCCTACATGCTCGCCGGGCATGCGCGCATTACGGCCGTCAACGAAGAGGGATGCACCTTCATCGACGATGTCGGCCCCGGCGATCTGTGGAATTTCCCGGCTGTAATTCCGCATTCGATCCAGGGCCTCGACGACGGCTGCGAATTCCTCCTGGTCTTCGACGACGGCAGTTTTTCGGAAAACGAGACCTTTTTGCTCACGGACCTGTTCGCGCACATGCCGCGCGAGATGCTGGCCAAGAACTTCGGCGTTCCGGAAAGTGCATTTGCCGACATTCCGGTCGACGTCGACCACAAACGCTACATTTTCGAGGGCCAAGTCCAACCGCTGGCCGACGACACCGTCCGTTCGGCTGCAGGCACGGTGCCGCAAACGTTCAGCCACCGGATGATGACGCAGAAGCCGATTATTGCGGCCGGCGGCTGGGTGAGGATCACCGACTCGACGAATTTCCCGGCGGCGTCGACCATCGCCGCGGCCCTGGTGCATGTCGAGCCGGGCGCCATGCGCGAGCTGCACTGGCACCTCCACGACGAATGGCAGTATCACATTTCGGGGCAGGGCCGCATGACCGTGTTTGCCTCCGGCGGCAAGGCGCACCTTCAACTATCAGGCCGGCGACGTCGGCTATATCCCGCACGCCATGGGGCATTACGTCGAGAACCTCGGCGACGAGCCGCTCGTCTTTTTGGAGCTGTTCCGCAGCCCCCGTTTCATGGATGTATCGCTGAGCCAGTGGATGGCGCTGTCGTCGCCCAAAATGGTGCAGGAGCATTTGAATCTGGATGCCAAGACGATGGCGGCGCTGCGCAAGGACAAGCCGATTATCGTGAAGTAGCGGAGTTTAGAGCGACGATTGCCAAACGGCACCGAGGGATCAATCCGCGCTTGCCGCTTTCAAGACGCGAAACGTCGCATTGCCGCGCGCGACTGGCGTGCCATCGGTCTGGACCAGGCAGTCGACAAAACCGAGGCTCGCGCCGGCTCGCAGCACGCGTGGAGCGAATTCGAGCCATTGACCGATCTGCGCCGGTCCGAGGAAGTCGAGCGTAAGGCTGATGGTGAGAGCGCCGCTCGGGTGCTCTTGCTGCTGCTCGCGGAGCGTTTCGATGAGCGAAAGCCCGATGGCGTTATCGGCCAGCGCGCTGATGAGCCCGCCGTGCGCGAAACCTCTGCCGTTGCAATGCGCGTTGCGAATACGCAGCGCCAGCATGATCGATCCACTGCTGGCCTTTGAGTACAGCGGCTCCACGGCTCGGTCAGCGGGTTGGTGCTAAAATGACGGCTGTAACCCTCGGGGATTTGTTCGGTGACCGACGTCATGACGGGGATGTCGTTCACATGCGTTAATTTACTAAAGCGTCGCCACGGTCTTGAGCGCGCCGTCAAGCGCGATGCCGGTTTCGTCCATCAGCGCGGCGTCGCGCAGCCGGCGCATCCACTCGGCGCCGTCTGCGCGCGGGGCGAGCAGTGGCACCGCGCCGAGGATGCGGTCGAACTTCGACTCGCCGCGCGCATGGGTGTCGGAATAGCCTTTGATCAGGCGACGCGTGTTGAGAACTTCGACGGCGACGTCGTAATTCTGCGCGACCGTCGCAGTGGCCACCGCGAGCCATTTTTCCAGATGCGCCATCTCGCGTTTGTGGCGCAAGGTGGTGCGCCGCAGCGGCTTGAATGCCGACAACACGTAAAGCATCAGGAACCAGTGAATCGTACCCGAGCGCACGCGCCGGCCGCTGCGGAACGCCCAGCCGAACAGGGTCGGGTTCGATTCCAGAAAGCGTCCGAGCGGCGCCGGCATGGTGCCGGCGACTTCCTCGAGCCGCGGATGCATGTATTCGGTGGTGTAGACGATCTGCCCGTCGCCGACGGTGTTTTCCCGCAGCACACGGTCGTAGCGGCTGCTTCGCGTTTTCAGGTCGGCGACGCGGATGACGTCGTCGTAGGTCATGGCGATCGCGGTATATTTTGCCGCCGCGGCGGTGAATGGGTAACCCTTCGCTTCGCCGCCGTGGCTTTTATCGAGCGCCAGGATCGCCGCGACGCGGTCGACATAGTCGCCGGCATAGGCCGGATCCTGGAAATCAGTCAGCCGCTTGACGCCCGCAAACAGCATGCCGTGCAAGCTTTGCGGGAATTCGCGGATGCGCGCCAACAGCCGGTCAAGGTCGGCGCGTCCGGCGGAAGCGGGCAGGGTGTCGAAACGCTTGACCGGCCGCTTGACGGTCGGCCGCGCGGCCGGCGGTTGGGTGGCCTGGTCGTGGGCGGCGCTAAACGCTTTCAGACTGGTTTCGATGCCGCGGCCGCCGGCTTTGACGATCGCCTCAAAGGCCTCGCGCTTGAATGGCAGCGTGCCGGACGCCGAAAGTGCGCCGAACAGGCAAGCGGAAATCACGCTGTTATTTTTGGTGGCGAGCGTTTCCATGTCGAAGGCGATGACGCGCTTCGCCGCAACTCCCGCCGCTTCGACGACGACATTCGGATCGATGGTGGCATCGCCGGGCTTTTCTTTCTCCGCGACGGAAAACAGCCGGTGCGTTGAGGCGATCAAGGTCGAGCGCTCGGGCGTGACCAGACCGCGCAGGATCGAACGGCCGGCCTCGGCCAGTTCGGCCGCCAGTACCACATCGACCTCGCCCGGTGCCGGCATCAGCGATAGGATCGGGGCGCGGCCGTCCTTCGGCGGCAGCATCTCGACGTAATAGAGCGTCGAGCCGGTGCGCTGTGCCACGCCCGGCACCGAGGTCGATTGGGCGTGCCAGCCCTGCGACTCGGCGAGTTCAACAATCCAGTCGGACAAAACGCCGCCGCCCTGGCCGCCCATGGCGAGCACAGCGACGCAGATCGGCCGCTCGGTGGTGTAGCGGATCGGCGTCGTCGGTGGGGTCGGCGTCGCTGAGAGGTCGTTCATAAGGCCTTAGGTCCCGCGTCAGTCGGCAAACGCGATCCGGTGGGCTTCGCGGCGGCGCTGCAGGAAGCCGATAACCGAGCGGCGCAAGCCCGACATGAAGCGATCGAACCAAGTCGGGTTGTGAATGATGTCGGCACGGTAGAACGAGGGGCAAAGTACGGCCGCCTCCGACACTTCGCCGCAATTGCCGCAGCCGATGCAGTTGTTGTCGATGGCTGCGACCGGATCGTCCTTGAGCGGATCGTCGGTGTGTTTGACCGACAGCGACGGACAGCCCGACAACCGGATGCAGGCGTGATCGCCGGTGCAGACATCCTCGTCGACGCCGAAGCGTTCGCGCACCATGCGTTGCCCGTCGCGCACCGACTTCTGGAACAACGGCTTCACCCGGCGCTGCTTGTTGAGCATGCATTCCGAGGAGGCGACGATGACTTTGGGACCACTTTCTTTGCTGGTCAGCGCCTCGCGCAGCATGGTGCGTATGCCGGCGACATCGTAGGTGCGGTCGGTGTGCCGGACCCATTTGACGCCGACGCCTTTGATCGCATCGACAATGGTATTGTTGGTGGCCCGGGACGGATTGGCGGCGCGTGAGGACATGATGTCCTGGCCGCCGGTCGCCGCCGAATAGAAATTGTCGACCACCATGATCACGCCGTCTTGTTTGTTGTAGACCGCGTTGGCGATGCTGGTGGACAGGCCGTTGTGCCAGAAGCCGCCGTCGCCGATAATCGAGATCGGCTTTTTGTCGGCTTTCACGTTAAAGGCAGAGGAGGACGCCGGTCCAAGCCCATAGCCCATCGTGGTGCCGCCGATGTTGAATGGCGGCAGGCTTCCGAACAAATGGCAGCCGATATCGCCGGCGATTTGATGCGGGCCGAGTTCCTCCTGGACGAGCTTCATGGCGGCGAAGATCGGCCGCTCAGGGCAGCCGACGCAAAAGCCCGGCGGCCGCGGCGGCAAAGTCTTAGCGAGTTCCTTGACTTTGGGGTCGCCGAGCACCGCGGCGGCGTCCGGCGGCGGCGGCGAATTGCCCAGCAGGTTTTTGCCGTGCAGCTCGAGAAAGCTCTTGATGCCCTTGACGACGACTTGCGGCGTGTATTCGCCCGCCATCGGCAGCACGTCCTTGCCGCTGATTTTGGTCTGAATGTCGCGACGGCGCAGAATGGTGTTGATCGCCTGCTCGATGAACTCGGGCTGGCCTTCCTCGACGATAAGGATGGCTTTCTTGCTGGCGGCAAAAGCGGCGACCTCGTCGTCGATCAGCGGATAGGTGACGTTGAGGCAGTAGATCGGCACCGAGGTTTCGCCATAGACGTCGGCAAGGCCGAGCTGCTGCAGCGAGCGCATCACCGAGTTATACATGCCGCCTTGCACGATGATGCCGACGTCGGCCGTCTCGGGACCGAAAAACTCGTTGAGCTTGCGCTCCTTGATGAACTTCACCGCCGCCGGCCAGCGCTTCTCGATTTTCTCGCGCTCATGCATGTAGGAAGCGGGCGGCAGCACCACGCGCTCGGTGTCGCGCACCGGATGCTCCAGCGCTTGGCGCA
This sequence comes from uncultured Hyphomicrobiales bacterium, assembly GCA_964459765.1. Taxonomy (GTDB): domain Bacteria; phylum Pseudomonadota; class Alphaproteobacteria; order Rhizobiales; family Xanthobacteraceae; genus BOG-931. The sequence goes on from CAYWNY010000002.1 coordinate 44,057, forward strand.
GCGTAAAGCTTGGCTTTTTGTTGTCCTTGGCGATGAAGCGGCCGTGCACGTGGCAGGCGCGAATGCGCACTTCCAGCATCACCGGCGTGTTAGAGGCCTCCGACAGCTCGAAGCCGTCCTCCACCGCCTTGACGATGGTCGGCAGGTTCGGCCGCGGATCGAGCAGCCATACTTGCGATTTCATCGCAAACGGATGCGACCGCTCCTGCATGATCGAGGAGCCTTCGCCGTAATCTTCGCCGATGATGATCAGCGCGCCGCCTTTGACGCCGCCGGAAGCGAGGTTGGCGATGGCGTCGGAGGCGACATTGATGCCGACCGGAGCCTTGAAGGTGACGGCGCCGCGAATGGGGTACATCACGGAGGCGGCGAGCGTCGCGGCCGCGGCGGCTTCCGACGCCGAGTTCTCAAAATGCACGCCGAGTTCGTCGAGCACATCCTTGGCGTCGGCGAGAACGTCCATCAGATGCGAGACCGGCGCGCCCTGATAACCGGCAACATACGACACGCCCGATTGCAGCAACGCTTTGGTGATGGCGAGAATTCCCTCGCCGCGAAACTCGTCGCCGTCGCCGAGTTTGAGATCCTGCACTTCGCGTGCGAACGACCGCTCTGCCATGAAACCTCCAGACCGACGTCGCCCCAGCATCCGAGTCAGGCCAATTAGATTAGTTATGGGACCTTCCGCATGCTCTTGCAACGGCATGACCGCCGCGGCCCGGTGCGTATCTTCTCGCCTTTGAGGTCGCGCCGCCGCGCCATGGTGCGATGGCGTCACATGCGGCAAATGGTGCGCAAAATTGCGCAAAAAAAGCCCAATGCGTCAGCTTGTCACCGCCGTTGCTTTAGGTTTAAAGTATCTTGTCCGGATGCCGACCAGCTATGCATAAAGCGTAGAGTGGAGTGCATGCGTTGCCGCCTGCGGCGGTCACAAGGGGGAGTGTCAAACATGTTTAACATCTCGCGTCGTCAGGCTCTCGCCGCAAGCGGCGGCTTCCTCGGGTCGCTGCTCGTGCCGCAGCGGTTTGCCAGCGCTGCCGTCGGCTCAACGCTCAACATCGCTTACAACGTCAATTTGCCGTCATTCGATCCGAACATCGGGCCGTCATCGGTCAATCCGACGATCCAAGCGATCTATCGCTCGGTGTTCGATCAATACATCGGCCAGAAGCCGAACCTCTCTTTTGAGCCCGGCTTGATCACTGGCTGGGGCTGGAACGACGACAAGAGCAAAGTTTGGCTGGATGTGCGCGAGGGCGTCGTTTGGCACGACGGCACGCCGCTGACGCCCGAAGACGTGATCTGGACTATCCAGCGCGAAGGCAAACCCGACGGCGGCAATCCGGTATCGTTCATCTGGGCCGGCCTCGGCAACTTCAAGGTCGACGGCAAGCGCATCACCGCCGACGTGCTCAATTACGATCCGGTGATCTTCAAGTGGATGGCGTTCCTCACTGGTTACGTGTTGCCCAAGGCATACTACGAGAAAGTCGGCCCGCAGGGCTTCGAAAAAGCGCCGATCGGCACCGGCCCCTATATGGTCGATGCCTATGAAGGCAACGCCTATCTGCGGCTCAAGGCTAATCCGAAATACTGGGGCGGCAAGCCGGCGTTCGAGACCGTAGTGTTCAAGTTCGTGCCGGATGCCACGAGCCGTGTCGCCGAAATCGAAAGCGGCTCGTCCGATATCACGCTCGAGGTGCCTTACGAGGAATTCGATCGACTCAAGAGCAAGGCCGGCCTGAAGGGCGTTTCAACGCCGATTTCGGATATCGGCATGATCTTCATCACCAACGGCGGGATAATGGACGACAAGAATGTTCGTCTAGCGATGTGCCACGCCGTCGACAAGGAAGCGATCGTCAAGCGGCTGCTGCGCGGTTATGGCGTTCCCATCGCCACGCTGGAAGCTCCGGAATACGCGGCGTTCGATCCCTCGATCAAAGTACCTTACGATCCCGCCCTCGCCACGAAGCTGCTCGCCGCCAGCGGCTACTCGAAAGAAAAGCCGGTCAGTTTCACTATCCAGACGACGCGCGGCTTCAAGCCGAAGGATTACGAAATGATCCAGGCGGTCGTCGGGATGTGGCGCAATGTCGGCATCGACGCCAATATCGAGATCTACGAAATCGCCAAGCATTTCGAGTTGCGCATGTCGCACAAACTGGCGCCGGCGGCGTTCTACAACTGGGGCAATGCGATCGGCGATCCGACCTGTTCGACCGGCTTCGCGATGTTCTCGAAGTCGCCGCATTGTGCATTTCACTCGCCCGAGCTCGATGCCAGGATCGGTCCGCTGTGGGGCGAAAAGGATGAGAAAAAGCGCATCCAGGGTTGGAAGGATGTCGACCGCTTCATCGCCGACAACGGTTTTGTGCTGCCGCTAATACAGTACGTGCAGCCAATCCTGTACAAGTCCGGCCTCAAGGTGACCCCCAACGAGACCGGTGCCCTGCAGCCGGCAACGTTGGTCTCAAAGGCCTAGTTCCAGGCGTCGAAGCGGTCCGCCGCCGCGCCGGGCGCGGCGGCCATCGACGCGGTTCATTCTCAAGGACCGTTGATGCTATTTGCAGTCGTCGCCAATCGCATCGCCATGGCGCTGCTGACGCTCGCGGGCGTGGCCGTGGTGGTTTTCGTGCTGCTGCGCGTCGTTCCCGGCGATCCGGTGGCGATGATGATCTCGCCCGGCGCCGGCCCCGCCGACATTGCGGCGCTGAAAGCGCATTACGGCCTCGACGCGCCGCTGCTCACTCAATTCTGGATCTGGATCAAGGGCGCGGTCACCGGCGATTTCGGCACCTCGATCACGCTGCATGTTTATGTGACCGAAGTGCTGGCATCGCGGCTGCCGGCGACGCTTGAGCTTGCGATTGCCGCGCTGGTCGTTGCCGTTATCCTCGGCGGCAGCGTCGCCATCGCAGGTACGCTGATGCGCGGCACCATCGGCGAAACCATCATCGACGGCTTGAACTCCATCCTCCTGGCGGTGCCCGATTTTATTTGGGCGCTGGCTTTAGTCCTGCTGTTCGCCGTTGCCATACCGGTATTGCCGTTGACCGGCCGCATCGATCCCGAGCTCGCCGAGGGCTTTGCCACCAAATTCTACCTGACCGAAAGCATCCTCACCGGCCGCTTTGCCGTCGCCGGCGACATTGCAAGCCACATGATCATGCCGACGCTGGCGTTGGCTTTGCCGCTCGCCGCGGTGATCGTGCGGTTGCTCAAGCAATCGCTGAAAGAGGCGATGTTGCAGGATTACGTGCTGTTGGCGCGGATCAAAGGCTTTGGCGAGCTTCGCCTCGTGCTGCAGGAGGCGCTGCGCAATGCGATCGGCCCGACGCTGGCGCTGACCGGCGTGCAGTTCACCTTCCTGGTCGGCGGCACCGTTATCGTCGAGCGGATTTTCGCCTATCCCGGGATCGGCAACTTGGCGATCGATGCGGTCATTAACCGCGACTTCCCGTTGATCCAGGGTCTGGTGCTGCTGTTCGGCTTGATCTTCATCCTGATCAACATTGGGGTTGACCTGACGGTGGCGTCGCTCAATCCGCGGCTACGGCATGGCTGAGGCTTAGAGCAGCGGCGCACGTGGAACACTGGTCACCAAAATCGACGACAATGCCGACGGACACGGCGCCGGGGCCGCCCTCGGTTGTCGTTCGTCTCGCCCGCGATCCGAAAGTCATTGTCGCCGGCGGCTTCATTCTGGTGCTGATCGTGATCGCGATCGCGGCGCCCTTGGTCGCCCCGCAAGATCCGCTTGAGCAGAATCTCCTCAATGCGACGCTGCCGCCGGTCGGCTTCGCCGACGCGCAACCGGGATTCTATTTCGGCACCGATGGACTTGGCCGCGACGTGCTCTCGCGGGTGATCTTCGGCACTCGGATATCGCTGACGGTGGCGTTCGTGGCGGCCGGGCTTGCCTGTCTAATCGGCTCGCTGCTCGGGCTCGTCGCCGGTTTCTTCGGCCGGCTCGCCGACGCGATGATTTCGTGGCTGGTCTCGGTGTGGATGGCGTTCCCGCCGGTGCTGTTGTCGATTCTCCTGGTGGCGGTGCTGGGCGCCGGCTTGCATTCGGTGATCGCCGCAATCGTCATTATCGACTGGACGCGGTTTTGTCGGGTGGTGCGCACCGAGACCAGGGCGCAAGCGCAAATGGATTATGTGGTCGCCGCCCGCACCATCGGCTTTTCGCGCACGGCTATCCTGTTCCGCGAAATCTTGCCCAACGTGCTGCCGGTACTGATCGCGCTCCTGACGCTGGAAATGGGTATTGCCGTCGTCGTCGAGGCGATCCTGTCCTTCGTCGGCCTCTCGGTCTCGTCGGATACGCCGACCTGGGGCGGCATGATCGCGGAGGGCCGTCAAATCGTCCATGAGGCATGGTGGGTTCTTGCCGTGCCGCTGGCGGCGTTGTTCGCCACGGTTGTCGCGTTCAATCAGCTCGGCGACGGTCTGGCGCGCAGCCTCGATCCGGTGTTGCGCCGATGACCACGCCGCGGCTTGCCATCGAGGCGCTCAGTGCTACGTCGATCCGCGACGGCAACAAGCCGGTGCTGCGGCGCGTGTGGCTGACCGTCGACACCGGCGAGGTGCATGGGCTGGTCGGCGAAAGCGGAGCCGGGAAGTCGACCATCGCCAAAGCGATCCTCGGCATCATTCCATCGCAGGTTAGGATCACCGGCGGGCGCATCGGCTTTGAAGGCCGCGATCTCCTGACGCTCGGCCGCCGTGAGCTGCGCGACATTCTCGGCCGCGATATCGCGCTGATCCCGCAGGATCCCTCGACCGCGCTCAACCCGGCCCGCCGCATCGAGGCGCAAATGACCGACGGCTTGCGGCTGAAGCTCAATCTTCTCGCGAGCGAAGCGCGGCGCCGCGCCCGCGCCATGCTGGAAGAGGTGCAGATCCGCGATCCGGACCGCGTTCTTAAAAGCTATCCGCATCAGCTATCCGGCGGCATGCGCCAGCGCGTGCTCATCGCCGCCGCCTTTGGGCTCGAACCGAAACTGGTGATCGCCGACGAGCCGACCACCGCACTCGACGTCACGGTGCAGAAGCAGATCTTGCGGCTCATCCGTTCGCTGCAGGAACGTCACGGCACGAGCGTACTTTTCGTCTCGCACGATCTCGGCGTGGTCGCCAAAATCTGTGACCGCGTCACCGTGCTGTATATGGGCAAGGTGGTGGAGCAGGGGACGACGGCGGATGTGCTCGACACGCCGCGCCATGCCTACACCAAGGCGCTGCTTGCCGCCAATCCGCGTTACGACCGGCCCGATACCGGGCTCGAGCCGACGCCGCCGGAAGTCGTTGCCGCGTTGCGCGCCGAGATTGCCGCCTTCGATGCCAACGCGATGGAGCCGTCGCATGGCTGACGATCTTCTGGTCGCCAAAGGGCTAGTGGTGTCTTACGGCGCACGCGGCGGCTTATTGACACGTGCGCGATCCGCGGCGACCGTGCTGCATGGCGTCGATATTCGCGTCGGCAAGGGCGAGACGGTCGGCATTGTCGGCGAATCCGGGTCCGGCAAAACCACGCTGGGGCGCGCTTTGCTCGGCCTCGTCCAGCCCACCGCCGGTTCGATCGTGTTCGACGGCAACGACATCACCGCGCTCGACGAGCAGGCCAGGCGGCCGCTGCGCCGGCGCATGCAAATGATTTTTCAGGACCCGATGTCGTCGCTCAATCCGCGGCACACCATCGGGCGCATCCTGATCGAGCCGATTTTGTTGCACGGACTGGCGGCCGACCAGGCGAAGGCGCGCGCTCTTGTCGACGGCATGCTCGATCGCGTCGGGCTGCCGCGCAACACAACCAACCGCTATTCGTTCGAACTGTCCGGCGGTCAACGCCAGCGCGTCGGCATCGCCCGCGCCGTGGTGCTGCGCCCGGATTTCGTGCTTGCCGACGAAATCGTCTCGGGCCTCGACGTTTCGACCCAGGCGCAGGTGCTGGCGCTGCTGAAAGAACTCACCGGCGAGATGCATTTGGCGCTGGCCTTTATCAGTCATGATCTGTCGGTGGTCCGCTCGATTTGCCAGCGCGTCGTGGTGATGCACGACGGCCGCGTGGTCGAAGAGGGCCCCTGCGAGCGCGTCTTTGCCGCGCCTGCCGCCGCTTACACGCGCATGCTGATCGACGCCATTCCGCTGCCAACCGTCGATCCCGGCTGGCTCAGCCGCGGCGCGGCGGTGGAGGTCGCGGCGGCCGGATAAATTTTCGCCGGAGCATGATCGGGGAAAAGCGGAAGCTGCTTTTCCGAAACGATCATGCTCCACGGAAATGTCGCGTTGCTGGCACCGGGCGGCCCAGCGCGATGAGCACCATCAGTCCCGACGGGAGAAAGCCATGTTTCGATACAGCCGACAATTCGCGGTCGCGGCGATCGGCGCCGTGCTGCTGGCCGGAGGAACAACTGCGCGCGCCGACGGAATCCCCGGTCTGCGCGGCCACGATCACACCGGCATTACCGTGCCCGATATGGCGCAGGCGACCGATTTCTTCGTCAACGTGCTCGGCTGCAAGGAAGCGATGTCGTTCGGTCCGTTCGCCGATGACAAGGGCGACTTCATGACCCAGCTGGTCAACGTCAATCCGCGCGCGGTGATCAACAAGATTGCGCTGTTCCGCTGCGGCTACGGATCCGACATCGAGCTGTTCCAGTACACCTCGCCGGATCAGAAGAATATGACTCCAAAGAACAGCGACATCGGCGGCTATCACATCGCCTTCTATGTCGACGACATCAAGGCCGCGAAGGCCTATCTCGACGGCAAGGGCGTTAAGACGTTCTTCAACCTGCCGGTCGATCAGGGGCCGGCCGCCGGGCAAAGCATCTTCTACTTCCTCGCACCGTGGGGTTTGCAGATGGAGGCCATCAGCTATCCGAACGGCATGGCCTACGAGAAAACCTCGCCGGTCAAGCTGTGGTCGCCGAAGGATCCATCGCAGTAATTATTTTGTGTAACAGCCGCGGGCTTGTTCTTTGAACAGGTCCACGGCTGTTTTTTATCCTCCGGCGGGTTCCGCATGGCCGATGAAGACGAAACTAGCTTCATTCAGCTAGCGCCGCCAACCCAATGCGCGATGTGGGAGCGTCCCGAACTTGCGCTCGGCAAATTCTCGCAGACGTTCGAGTTAGTCGAAGAATACGTTGATGACAGCCATCTCGAACGCTCGTTGTGGAAATGCAAGGAATGCGGTCACCTATATTTTCGTGAATGGTACGAATGGGTCGATTGGAACGAGGGTAACGACAAGATATACGCCACGTTGATCCCTGTTCGAACTCCAGACGAAATAGCCGCCCTCCAGCAGACGACCATCTACACGCTCATGCGCTATTACCCGCGCCTGCAATTGGACAACAGAAAACCGGTTTGGATCGGCAAGAACTAGGCCTTCGGCTGCCCGCGCACGAAATTGATAACGGCGGAGAAATCGTCGCCGCTGTGGCCTTCGCTGGCGAAGCGCTCATAAATCGCCGCCGCCTGCGCGCCGAGCGCGGTGTCGGCCTTGACCGATTGCGCGGCTTCGCGCGCGAGCTTTAAGTCCTTGAGCATCAGCGCCGCGGCGAACCCGGGCTTGTAGTGGTTGTTGGCCGGGCTGGCGGGTACCGGACCGGGCACCGGGCAATAGCTGGTCAGCGACCAGCACTGGCCCGACGAAGCCGAAGCGACGTCGAACAAGGCCTGGTGCGAGAGCCCGAGTTTCTCGCCGAGCACGAAGGCTTCGGAGACCGCGATCATCGAGATGCCGAGGATCATGTTGTTGCAGATTTTCGCGGCCTGACCGTTGCCCGCCTCGCCGCAATGCACGACCCGCTTGCCCATGCGTTCGAGGATCGGCTTGCCGCGGCCAAAGGCGTGATCGGTGCCGCCGACCATGAAGGTGAGCGTCGCCGCTTTGGCGCCGCCGACGCCGCCGGAAACCGGCGCGTCGAGCGTGCCGATGCCGTAACTCGCCGCGAGTTTATGCGCCTTGCGCGCGCTTTCGACATCGATGGTCGAGCAATCGATGAACAGCGTGCCTTGGCGCGCCTTCGGCACGATGTCGTTCCATACCGACAAGACGTGCTCGCCGGCCGGCAGCATGGTGATCACCACGTCGGCGTCTTCGACCGTGCTTGGCGCGTTGCCGACGATGGTAACTCCGTCGCGCGCCGCGGCCTCGCGCGACGCCGGCACGACGTCGAAGCCGAGCACGTGCTCGCCCGTCTTGACGAGATTGGCCGCCATCGGGCCGCCCATGTTGCCGAGACCGATAAATCCGAGGTGCGCCATGTGGGTAAGGCCCTTTTGCGTTAGTCCGCGAATTTCAGTTCCAGATCACCGACGGACCTGAAGTGGCGGTCGACGATTGCGGCGGTGACGTCTTCGAGCTTGCCCGGCCGCCAACGCGGACTGCGGTCCTTGTCGACGATCTGCGCGCGGATGCCTTCGATGAAATCGTGTCCGGCAATGCAGGCGAGCGCAATGCGGTAGTCCTGCTGAAAGCACTCTTCGAGACGTTTGAACGAGGCCGCCGCCCGGATGTGGCGTAATGTGATTTTCAGCGACGTGGGCGAGGCTTTAAGCATTGTCGCCAATGCCGCGCGTGCCAGTTCGGCCTCAGCCGCGCTAAGCCGCTTGACGATCGTTTCCACGTCGTCCGCGCCAAAGCAGGCGTCGATCCATTCCCGCGCCACAGCGAGCTTGCCTGGTGCCGGCGGCGCGGCAATTTCGCCAAGCCGCGTGCGTACGTCGTTTGCGGTCCGGCAATCGGCGAGCAGGCCGGGCAGGTCCGCGATCTTCGCTGCGGGAATGGCGATGTCGGCGAGGCCGGCATAGATAGCGTCGGCCGCGTTCATGCGTTCGCCGGTGAGCACCAGATAGGCGCCGGAATAGCCGGGCGCGCGCGCCAGCGGAAAACAGGCGCCGATATCGGGGAAAAAGCCGATGCCGACTTCGGGCATCGCCACCGCCGAACGCTCGGTGACCAGGCGATGCGCCGCATGCGCGGATAACCCGACGCCACCGCCCATGACGAGCCCATCCATGACAGCGACAAACGGCTTTGGATAGCGGGCGATCAAAACGTTGAGATGATATTCGATCGCCCAGAATTGTTCCGGCAGCGACCCGCCGGACTTTGCCGCATCGTAGAGCGCGCGAATGTCGCCGCCGGCGCACAACCCGCGCTCGCCGGCGCCGTCGAGCAGCACCGCGCCGACAGCTGGATCCGCCGCCCATTGGCGCAGCAGTGTGGTCATCGCCACCGCCATGTCCAGCGTCAAGGCGTTGAGCGCCTTCGGGCGGTTGAGTGTGATCCGCCGCAGCGCGCCGTAGTCGCGAACGATGAGTTCGCTCGCTTGAACGCTCAAGTCATTCATCGTCCGACCAGGCTTCTCGCGATGATGACGCGCATGATTTCGTTGGTCCCTTCGAGAATTTGATGCACGCGCAAGTCGCGCACGATCTTCTCGACGCCGAATTCCGACAGATAGCCGTAACCGCCGTGGAGCTGCAGCGCCTGATTGGCGATCTCAAAGCAGGTGTCGGTGACAAAGCGTTTGGCCATGGCGCAGAGCTGCGTCGCATCGTCGTCGTGGCGGTCGAGCGCGGCCGCGGCGCGCCACAACAGCGTGCGCGAGGCCTCAAGCCCGGTCGCCATGTCGGCAAGGCGGAATTGCAGCGCCTGGAATTCGTCGAGCCGCTTGCCGAAGGCTTTGCGCTCTTTCATGTAGGCGAGCGCCTTGTCGAGCGCGGTTTGGGCCCCGCCGAGTGAGCACGCCGCGATATTCAGCCGGCCGCCGTCGAGGCCGGCCATGGCGATCTTAAAACCGATGCCTTCGTTGCCAAGCCGATTGGCGACCGGCACGCGCGCATCCTGGAACACGACGGCGCGGGTGGGCTGCGCGTTCCAGCCCATTTTACGCTCGTTAGGGCCGAGCGTGAGACCCGGCGCATCGCCGGGCACGACGAGCGTGGAGATTCCGGCCGGCCCTTGGCCGCCGGTCCGCACCATCACGACATAAAGGTCGCCGGCGCCAGCTCCGGAAATGAACTGCTTTTGGCCGTTGAGCACGTAAGTGTCGCCGTCGCGATTAGCGCGCGTCGTCAACGCCGCCGCATCCGAGCCCGCGCCGGGCTCGGTCAGGCAGTAGCTCGCCAGAAGCTCCATGGTGCACAGTTTCGGCAGCCATTGTTGCCGCTGTTCGTCCGAGCCATAGGCGTCGATCATCCAGGCCGCCATATTGTGGATCGACATATAGGCCGAGACGGTCGGGCAGCCGGTGGCGAGCGCCTCGAAGATCAGGGCCGCATCAAGCCGCGACAAGCCGGAACCGCCGACATCGGGGCAGATGTAAACACCGCCCATGCCGAGCGCCGCGGCTTGCCTCATCTCAGCGACCGGGAAATGCTTGGTCTCGTCCCAGGCAAGCGCATGCGGCGCGAATACGTCGGCCGCAAACGTCCGCGCCACCTCGCGCACGGCGATCTGGTCTGCATTGAGCGCGAACGACGGTGCGGCGCCCGAAGAGGTGTCGAGCATGCGACGTCTCCCAAGCCCAGTGTTTGGACGGCCCGGTAGGCCCGAAACATGTTTTGCGTCGAAATGCCTAGGCTTAAGGCTCGAAATAGCATTGTCGTTTTGGCCCAGCAATGCGAGAATTCGGGCGCCTTAAAGGCGAAAGAACAAGCGCCAAAGGGCTTTAGTGGGGGAATCGATGGCTTTCTTGCCGTGCGGCGGCGGGATGTCGGATCCCTACGGGCCCCGACAGCGTCTGCGGAGATAACGAAACCACCGGCCGCGTGTCGCGGGCGGTGCGAATTCGGTAAAAGACGCAATCCTTGCGATTTCGGGCGGAGGACCCGGGTGCCGTCGATTGAACCTTCCTTAGATACGCTGCCCAAGCTTTTGCTCCACAATGCCCGGGTGTTCGGCGATCGGACGGCCATGCGGCAAAAGGATTTGGGCATCTGGCAGGCCTGGACCTGGGCGCAGATGCTCGAGGAAATCCGCGCTTTTTCGGTCGGGCTCGCCGAGCTCGGCCTAAAGCGCGGCGACAAGTTCACCATTATCGGCGCCAACCGGCCGCGGCTTTATTGGGCGATGTGCGCCGGCCAGGCGCTCGGCGCGGTCCCGGTGCCGGTTTATGCCGACGCGGTCGCCGACGAGATGGCCTTCGTCCTGGCGCATGCCGAAGTGATGCTGGGTGTCGTCGAGGACCAGGAGCAGGTCGACAAGGTCATCGCCGTATCGGAGCGCCTGCCGCATCTGCACCAGCTCATCTACGAGGAGCCGCGCGGGTTGAAGGACTACGACCACAGCCGCCTGATGGCGTTTAGCGACGTACAAAGTATCGGCCGCAAGAAACTCGCAGCCGATCCCGATTGTCAGCGCCGGTGGGAAGCCGGCATTGCCGCCGGCAAGGGCTCCGATCTGAGCGTTATCCTCTATACGTCCGGAACGACCGGCCGCTCCAAGGGGGTGATGCTCACCTTTGCGAACACCATCATCTCAGCGCGCAACGCCAACGCGTTCGATCATCTCGACGAGAATGAAGAGGTGATCGCCTACCTGCCGCTGGCCTGGGTCGGCGACTACATTTTCTCTTACGTGCAGGCCTACACCGCCGGCTATTGCGTCAATTGCCCGGAGACCCCGGACACGGTGGTTGCGGACCGGCGTGAAATCGGCACCACCTACGCATTCGCGCCGCCGCGCGTTTATGAGAATGTGCTGACGCTCACCACTGTGCGCATGGCGGACGCCGGCGTCGTCAAGCGCAAGATGTTCGAGTTTTTCATCGCGCATGCCGGGCGCTGGGGTGAAAAGATTCTTGACGGCGCGAAGGTGCCGCTCGGCGCGCGCTTTCTGTACGCGATCGGCAATATGTTCGTGTACGGGCCGCTGATGAACCAGTTCGGGCTGTCGCGCCTGCGTGTCGCTTATACGGCAGGCGAAGCGATCGGCCCGGAAATCTTCCGCTTCTGGCGCGGCATGGGGCTGAACTTAAAGCAGCTTTACGGGCAGACCGAAGCTTCCGTTTACGTCACCGCGCAGCCGGACGGACAGATCTACGCCGAAACCGTCGGCGAAGCCTCTCCCGACGTCGAGATCAAGATTTCAGACGGCGGCGAAGTGATGTTCCGCTCGCCCGGCGTGTTCGCCGGCTACTACAAGGATCCGGAAAGGACGGCGGAAGTGCTCACCGCCGACGGTTGGGTTCACACCGGCGATGCCGGTTTCTTCGATCCCAAGACCGGGCAATTGCGCATCATCGATCGCGCCAAGGACGTCGGCCGGCTCAAAGACGGTACCGTGTTTGCGCCGAAATACATCGAGAACAAGCTGAAATTCTTTCCCAACATCCGCGAAGCGGTCGCGGTCGGCGCCGGCCGCGATTTCGTCTGCGCCATGATCAATATCGACTTGACCGCGGTCGGCAGCTGGGCGGAGCGCAACAACGTCGCCTACGCTTCTTATCAGGAGCTTGCCGCCAATCCGCGCGTTTACGACATGATCGCTGGCCACGTCGACGAAGTGAACAAGTCGTTGGCCGGTGAAGACATCATGTCGGGGGCGCAGATCAAGCGCTTCCTCATCCTGCACAAGGAGCTCGATCCCGACGACGGTGAGCTCACGCGCACGCAAAAGCTCCGCCGCGGACACATCATCGATCGTTACGCGCCGCTGGTCGAGGCTTTCTATAATGGCGCGACCGAGGCCAAGATCGCGACCGAAGTCACCTTCGAGGACGGCCACAAGGGCGTCATCGCAGCGCGGCTGGCGATCCGCGACTTAAAGCCTTATCCGGCAAGCGCCGCCGCGATGGAGCGTGCGGCGTGAGAGCGCCGTCCTCGCGCGAGGCGGCGCTCGGCGAGGTCGTGCTCGCCGTGGAGGATGTATTGCTCACGTTTGGCGGCGTGCGCGCGTTGGCCGGCGTCTCCTTCGATATCCGCAAAGGGGAAATTCGCGCCATCATCGGCCCCAACGGCGCCGGCAAGACCTCGATGCTCAACGTCGTCAACGGCTTCTATCAGCCGGATTCGGGCCGCATCACGTTCAAGGGCGAGGTGCGGCGAAGCATGCGGCCCTATATGGCGGCGCACGGTGGCATCGCGCGCACGTTTCAGAATTTGGCGCTGTTCCGCGGCATGACCACGCTCGACAACATTCTTGCCGGCCGCACGCTGAAAATGCACCGCGGATTTTTCTGGCAGCTGCTCCGCTACGGTCCGGCGATGCGCGAAGAGGTCGAAAACCGCCGCCGGGTCGAGGAGATCATCGATTTTCTCGAAATCGCCGCCATTCGCAAGATTCCGGTCGGACGCCTGCCTTACGGTTTGCAGAAGCGCGTCGAGCTCGGCCGGGCGCTGGCGATGGAGCCCGACCTTTTGCTGCTCGACGAACCGATGGCCGGCATGAACCTGGAAGAAAAGGAGGACATGTCGCGCTTCATCATCGACGTGAACCAGCAATACGGCACCACCATCGCGCTGATCGAGCACGACATGGGTGTGGTGATGGACCTGTCCGATCGCGTGGTGGTGCTTGATTACGGCCGTAAAATCGCCGACGCCGCGCCCGAAGACGTCAAGCGCGACAAGAACGTGATCCGCGCCTATCTCGGCGAAGCGTATGTAGGGCAGGATTGATGGACATCCTCTACAAAATCTTTGTCGATCCGTTCGTGCAGATGGGCACGTCGCCGGACCTCTTGGTGCAGACGCTCTGGGACGGGCTCGTCGCCGGCGTGCTTTACGCGCTGATCGCGCTGGGTTTCGTGCTGATTTTCAAGGCGTCAGGCGTGTTCAATTTCGCTCAAGGCATCATGGTGGTGTTCGCGGCGCTGACGCTGGTCGGCTTGCACGAACATGGCGTGCCGGCGTTCGTCGCGCTCGCGCTCACTGTCGGCGTGATGTTCATCCTGGCTTTCGGGGTCGAGCGGCTGATGCTCCGGCCGTTGGTCAATCAGTCCGACATTATCCTGTTCATGGCGACCTTCGGGCTGACCTATTTCCTGATTGGGCTCGGGCAGCTTGTCTTCGGCGGCAACCCCAAGGTTATGATAACGTCAGACCTTTATCTGCCGAGCGGCGCCATCGAGTTCAAGCGCTTCGGCGGTTACGTGTCGCTGCAAAAGATCGACATTGCGGCCGTCATCATCGCTTCCGTCATGGTGGCGGTACTGGCGGTGTTCTTTCAGCGCACCCGCATCGGGCGGGCGCTGCGCGCGGTCGCCGACAGCCACCAGGCAGCGCTGTCGGTCGGCATCTCGCTTGAGCAGATCTGGGTGATCGTGTGGTTTGCCGCTGGCGTCGTGGCACTGGCGACCGGCATCATGTGGGGCGCGCGCTCAGAAGTATCGTTCTCGCTGCAGATCATCGCGCTCAAGGCACTCCCGGTTCTGATCCTCGGCGGGCTGACGTCGATCCCCGGTGCCATCGTCGGCGGGCTGATCATCGGCATCGGCGAGAAGCTCGGCGAGTTCTACTGGGGGCCGCTGCTTGGCGGCGGCATCGAGACCTGGCTCGCTTACGTCATCGCGCTCGGCTTTCTGGTGTTCCGGCCCCAGGGTCTGTTCGGCGAGAAGATCATCGAGCGGATCTGAGCATGCTTTATCGCGAGGCCGGCCAGTACAAAACGAGCTACGCCGCCGATATGGCGGTGTTCCCGATCCTGCAGGATCAGATCGGCATCGCGGTGATCCTGTTCATCGGGTTTGTCGTGGTGCCGCTGATTGGCAGCGAGTTTCTGCTCAACTCCGTGCTGATCCCGTTTTTGATTTTCGCGCTGGCCGCCATCGGGCTCAATCTGCTCACCGGCTATACCGGGCTCCTGTCGCTCGGCACCGGCGGTTTCATGGGCGTCGGCGCCTATGCTTGCCTGAAGCTGACGACGTTCTTCCCGCAGGTGAACATCGTCGTCTGGATACTCGCCTCGGGATTCTTCTCCGCCGCCGTCGGCGTGCTGTTCGGGCTGCCGTCGTTGCGCATCAAAGGCTTTTATCTCGCGGTGGCGACGCTGGCGGCGCAATTCTTTCTGGAATGGTGCTTCATCCGCATCCCCTGGCTCTATAACAGCAGCGTGTCCGGCGCGATCGAAGTGCCGCTGCGCACGATTGCAGGCATTCCAGTCACCGGACCGACGGCGACGTCGCTGACGCGCTATCTGGTCGTGCTCGCCATCGTCGTCGTGATGACTTGGGTCGCTTCGAACCTGGTGCATGGCCGCATCGGCCGGATGTGGATGGCGGTGCGCGACATGGATCTTGCCGCCGAACTGATCGGCATCCGCCTGCTGCGCACCAAACTGCTGGCCTTTGCGGTGTCGTCCTTCTATTGCGGCGTCGCCGGCGCGATGATGGTGTTTCTCTGGTATGGCGGAGCCGAAGCCGACGTCTTTGCCATCGACCAGAGCTTTATCATCCTGTTCATGGTGATCATCGGTGGGCTTGGGACGCTGATCGGCTCGTTTTTCGGCGCCGCTTTGATCTACATTTTGCCGATTGCGCTGCGCGCGGTTCCGACCGCTTTCGGCCTGCCGATCCGTCCCGCCGCCGCCGAGCAGCTGACTTTCGTTATCGTCGGCGCGCTGATCATCGTGTTTTTGGTGGTCGAACCCGCCGGGCTCGCCAGGCTGTGGCAAATTGGTAAACAGAAATTGAGGGTGTGGCCCTTTCCTTACTGATGGTGCACACTGCAACCCAATGCCCGCCCCGGCGCACGCGCCGGCCGGGATGCCTTGATCCCCTTTAAGGACAGTCCCCTTAAGGAGATCAGGGGCCAATGGAGGCGCCACAGAGCGGGCGCTGCAAGGGAGAAAACGGCTATGCGTCTGAAACATCTTGCACTCGGCTTGGCGGTCATGACCGCTGCGGGCGCCGCGGTTACGGCGGCGCAAGCTGAGGACGGAATCTACGTTCCGTTCTTTACCTATCGCACCGGCCCGTTCGCGGGTTCGGGAATACCCGTCGCCAACGGGCTGTCTGATTATATGACCATGCTCAACGAGCGCGACGGCGGCATCGGCGGCGTCAAAATTATCATCGAGGAATGCGAGACCGGCTACGACACCAAAAAGGGCGTCGAGTGCTACGACACCGTGAAGGGCAAGAACCCGGTCGTCATCACGCCGTTCTCGACCGGCATCACGCTGCAGGTCATTCCAAAGGCCTCGGTCGACAAGATTCCGGTGTTCTCGTTTGCTTACGGACTGTCGGCTTCGGCGGACGGCAACCTGTTCCCGTGGATCTTCAACGCGCCGGCGACTTATTGGGACGGCGCTTCGGCGTTCATCCGCCACGCCGCCGACGTCGAAGGCGGCTTCGACAAGCTCAAGGGCAAGAAGATAGGCCTTGTGCATCTGGATGCGCCCTACGGCAAGGAGCCGATCCCGCTCTTGCAAGCGCTGGCCGCCGATTACGGCTTTGAACTGAAGCTCTATCCGGTGCCGGCGTCGCAAATGCAGAACCAGGGCTCGCTCTGGCTCGACGTGCGCCGCGATCGTCCCGACTGGATTTACATCCAGGGCTGGGGCGCCATGAACCCGACCGCAGTCAAGGAAGCGACCAAAATCGGCTTCCCGATGGATCATCTGGTCGGCGTGTGGTGGTCCGGCGGCGACGACGATGCGCGCCCGGCCGGCCCGGAAGCCAAAGGCTACAGCTCGCTCGACCTCAACGGCGTCGGCGCGAACTTCCCGGCGCTCCAGGACATCCTCAAATACGTGGTCAGCAAGGGCAAGAGCCAGGTCACGGGGCCGGATAAGGTCGGCGAAAATCTCTACAACCGTGCGGTCATGAACTCGGCGATGATCGCCGAGGCGATCCGGACCGCGCAAAAGCTGACCGGCAAGAAAGTCGTCGACGCCGAAGACGTGCGCCGCGGCTTTGAAGCCCTCAACATCACCGAAGCGCGCTGGAAGGAAATGGGCTTCCCGAATTTCGCTTCGCCGGTCCACCTGACCTGCGCCGACCACAACGGCCACAGCGGCATCTCGCTGGTGCAGTGGGACGGAACGAAGTGGAATACCACGGTGCCGTCGATCCAGCCGCTCAAGGACAAAGTTCTGCCGCTGATCAACAGCGCGGCCGAGGAGTATGTGAAGGCCAACAGCGGCTGGCCGAAGCGCACCGAGCTCTGCGACAAGTCATCGTAGGCCAATCGCCTGATGCCGCTCGTTCCCGCTTCCGCGGGGACGAGCGGTAATACCTCGAAGGATAGCCAAGAGACCACCCATGGCTACCGTCACGCCGATCAAGAGTACGCCGCCGGTTGCGGCTGAGAGCGGCGCGATCCTCTCGCTCAACAACATTGAAGTCGTCTACGACCGTGTCATTCTCGTGCTCAAGGGAGTGTCGCTGGCGGTGCCGAACGGCGGGATCGTGGCGCTGCTCGGCGCCAACGGCGCCGGCAAGACCACGACGCTCAAGGCGATTTCCAATCTGCTCCACTCCGAGCGCGGCGAAGTGACCAAGGGCGCCATCCTGTTCGATGGCGCCGAAGTGCAGGCGCTGTCGCCCAACGAAGTCGTTCGGCGTGGCTGCATCCAGGTGATGCAAGGCCGTTTTTGCTTCGGCCATCTGACCATCGAGGAAAACCTGCTCACCGGCGCGTTCACCCGGCGCGACGGCGGCGCCGCCATCCGCGCCGGTCTGGAAAAGGTCTACGCCTATTTCCCGCGGCTGCGCGAACGGCGGGCGTCGCTCGCCGGCTACACCTCGGGCGGCGAGCAGCAGATGTGCGCCATCGGCCGCGCGCTGATGTCGCAGCCGAAGATGATCCTGCTCGACGAACCGTCGATGGGGCTCGCGCCGCAGATCGTGGAAGAGATTTTCACCATCATGAAGGGGCTCAACGACTCAGAAGGCGTCTCGTTCCTGCTGGCCGAGCAGAATACGCACCTGGCGCTGAAATACTCCGATTACGGCTATATCCTCGAGAACGGCCGCGTCGTACTCGACGGGACGGCGACCACGCTCATGGAAAACGAGGACGTCAAGGAATTTTACCTCGGCATCGCCGAGGGCAAGCGCAAATCGTTCCGCGAAGGCAAGCACTATAAGCGGCGGAAGCGCTGGCTGGCTTAACGCCCGCCTTAGCGAAATCCGGCCTCGATCTTGACGCTCGGCGGCACTGGGATGCTGTCGGGCACGAAGAAGTCGTTCGCCAGCTTTTGGGTCGGATCGACGCGATATCTTTCGAAATCGGTGACGCCGTTCTCGGCGAGGAAGGTGTCGTCGATGAGAAAGTGCCCGGTGAATTCGCGCGCCGGCTTGTTGAAGATCAGATAAGCAGCGTCGGCCATGATCTCGGGCTTGCGCGATTGGCGCATCAAGGCGTCGCCGCCGAGGAGGTTCTGCACCGCGGCGGTGGCGATCACCGTGCGCGGCCAAAGCGCGTTGACGGCAATACCCTTGGAGCGCAGTTCGCCGGCCAGCCCAAGCACCACGAGGCTCATGCCGAATTTTGCGATGGTGTAGGCGGTGTGCGGCGCAAACCACTTTTCTTTAACGTCGAGCGGCGGCGAGATCATCAGAATATGCGGATTGGCCGCCTTCTGCAGATGCGGGATCGCCCATTTCGAGACGACGAAAGTGCCGCGGGTGTTGATCTGCTGCATCAGATCGTAGCGCTTCATGTCGGTTGCGACCGCCGGCGTCAGCGAAATGGCGCTGGCGTTGTTGACGACGATGTCGATGCCGCCGAAATGCGCCGCGGTCTTGTCCAGCGCTTCTTTCACTATCATTTCGTCGCGCACATCGACCACCAGCGGCAAGGCCTTGCCGCCGGCGCGCTCGATGTCTTCCGCGGCCGTATAGATGGTGCCGGGAAGCTTGGGATGCGGTTCCGCGGTCTTGGCGGCGACGGCGATATTGGCGCCGTCGCGGGCGGCGCGCAGCGCGATCGCCAGCCCGATGCCGCGCGACGCGCCGGTGATGAACAACGTTTTGCCTTTGAGCGACATCGGAAGCCTCACTTTTTGCGCGCCAGAAACGCCATGAACGCTGTGCGCGCCTCGTCGGATTGCAACAGATCGCGGAAGTGCGCGGATTCTTGATCGATCCGCTTGAGGATTTCGTCGGTCTGGCCGCGCATCAAACCGCGCGTCACCGCCAAGGCGTGCGGCGGCAGCGCCGCGATCTCGCGCGCCGCGGCGAGCGCGACCGCTTCGACCTCGCTGCTATCGACCACGGTGTTGACGATGCCGGCGTCCTTGGCCTCGGCCGCGGACAGCGGCCGCCCCATCGCCAACAGCGAAAAGGCGCGCGCATAGCCCATGCGCATCGGCGCCAGCATGGTCGAGGCCGCTTCGGGAATGAGTCCGAGCTTAATGAACGGCGTCGACAGGGTCGACGCGGTGCTGACGACGACATGATCGCAATGCAGCAGCATGGTGGTGCCGACCCCGACGGCGACGCCGTCGACGGCGGCGACCAGCGGCTTGCGCCGGCCGGCGAGCGCATGGAGAAAGCCATGCGCGCGTGTATCGAGGCCGCCGCTCGAGGCTTGCAGAAAATCGGTGATGTCGTTGCCGGCGCAAAACGCGCCCGGCACGCCGGCGATCAGGCTGCAGCGGATCGCCTCAGTCTGGTCGGCGTCCTGCAGCGCTTGCGTCAAGCCGCCATACATGGCGAGCGTCAGCGCATTCTTCTTCGCCGGCCGGTTCATGCGAATGACGTGTACCGCGCCATCGTCGGTCACGGCGATATCGCCGCTCATGGTTCGCGTCTCCTCAAGCGTATGCTTCTGCGCTCAGTATCGAGGATTGCTTGACGGTAAGCTAGAGCGTGAGCCGAATCATGCGCCAGGCGAACAGCCCGCAATCAATTGGCGGACTTGTCGTTCTACTGCCGGACGAGCTTGCCGATGGCGCGAAATTCGCCGCCCGTGGCGCCGCGGGCCTGCGACTCGATCGAGCGATAAAGTTCGATGATCCGCTGTCCGGCCGCGGTGACGCTGGCGCCCCCACCCCGCAGTCCCCCGGTTTCCGCGGTCACCGCCGGTTCGCGCAGCGAACGGTTGATTTCCTCAACCAGCAGCCAGGCCCGCCGGTAGGACATCCCGATCGACCTTGCCGCCGCCGAGATCGATCCGGTGTCGCGTATTGCCTCCAACAGCGCGATCTTGCCCGGACCGAGGCGATCTCCCGAAGCCAAGTCGATGCGGATGGAAAGGTGGGTGTCGGGCATCATCGAACCCTTGTGCGGCGCGCCGACAATGGACACGCAGATAGGTGGCCGCCGTCAAGGGGTATGTTTGGCTCGCGGTGCGCAACATCTTAAAGGCGTGCGGATTCTCAAAAGAGTGCGGCGGCCGCAGCCGCCGCATCGCGCAATCCGGCCTGCTGGCGCCTTAATGGAACAGTTTAGCGGCGTTAGCGATCGTTTCCGCCACGCCCCAAGCCAACGGGATGCCGACCCATACCCAGGCGAGCGCAAGCTGCCAGGGTTTCGTGCCGCTTTGGCTCGTGTTGCTCATCGTCTTCCTCCCTTATGCGCCGGCCGGCCTGCTGCTGCCGAACGAAGCCGCCACTTCGCGGCCGGCCTCCGCTGCGGTCGCGAGCGCGGTATCCACCGGCTTCATGTGGTAGCGCTGGTGCACAGCCTTAATGAACAGATTGCATAAGAAGCCGACCACGAGCAGCCCGGCCATGACATACATGGTGACGTTGTAGGCCTGCGCCTTCTGCACGCCGTGGTCGATCTGATACTGGCGGATATAGTTCACCAGCACCGGCCCGAAGATACCGGCCATCGACCAGGCTGTGATCAGCCAGCCGTGGATCGCGCCGACATAGCGGGTGCCGAACATGTCCTTGAGATAGGCCGGCACGGTGGCGAAGCCGCCGCCATACATGCTGATGATGACAATGAAGCAAAGCACGAAGCCGGTTATGCTGCCGATCGAGCCGGTCCACGGCACCAGCGCATAGAGCACCGTTCCGATGACGAAGAAGCAGAAGTACGTGTTCTTGCGGCCGATATAGTCTGAGGTCGAAGCCCAGAAGAAGCGGCCGACCATGTTGAACAGGCTAAGCAGCCCGACGAAGCCGGCCGCCGCGACCGGCGTGATGTGGCCGGGGAACATTTCCTGGCTCATCGCCGAGGCCTGCCCGAGCACGCCGATGCCGGCGGTCACGTTTAGGCAGAGCACCCACCAGATCAACCAGAATTGCGGTGTCTTCAGCGCGTCATAGACGAAAACGTCGCTCGTGGTGATCAGCTTGGAGGCCTGTACCGGCGGCGTGTAACCCTCCGGCTTCCAGGCGGGCGCCGGAATGCGCACGATCGCGGCACCGACCCACATGAAGATGAGATAAATGATGCCAAGGCCCATGAAGGCTTCAGCGACGCCGACATGCGTCGGCGTCGAAAACTTCTGCATCAGCCACACGGAAAGCGGCGAGGCGATGAAGGCGCCGCCGCCGAAGCCCATGATCGCCATACCAGTTGCCATGCCCGGCCGGTCGGGGAACCATTTGATCAGCGTCGACACTGGTGAAATGTAGCCGAGGCCGAGGCCGATGCCGCCGAAGAAACCGTAGCCAAGGTAGATGAGCCAGAGATTGTGGACGTAGACGCCGATCGCGGAAATGAAAAAGCCGACCGCCCAGCAGAGTCCCGATGTGAACATCGCGCGGCGCGGACCGCCTTCCTCGACCCAACGGCCAAACACGGCCGCCGATGTGCCGAGAAAGAAAATCGCTATCGAGAAAATCCACCCGAGCTCAGTCAGTTTCCAGTCGCCCGGTGCTGATTGCGTAATGCCGATCAGCTTGGTCATCGGCAGATTGAACACGCTGAACGCGTAGGCCTGGCCGATGCACAGATGGATGCAAAGCGCCGCTGGCGGCACCATCCAACGGCTGAAGCCGGGCTTGGCAATCGTGTGGCTGCGATCAAGAAAGCCGAATAGACCCCCGGCCGCCGGGGTCTCC
Source organism: uncultured Hyphomicrobiales bacterium (assembly GCA_964459765.1). Lineage (GTDB taxonomy): Bacteria > Pseudomonadota > Alphaproteobacteria > Rhizobiales > Xanthobacteraceae > BOG-931. The sequence continues at coordinate 65,991 of CAYWNY010000002.1, forward strand.
GCTATCGTCGTCATTGTCACTCCTCCCTGCCGCAGCGCGCTTTCGGCGCCTCGGTCCGTCTCTTCGTTGTTAGTTGGTCAGTTTTTCGCGTTTCTTCTTCTCGGCGTCATGCAGCTGTTCAATCGCCGTGCGAACGTCAGGATCCAGGCCTTTACCGCCCGCCTCGAGATGCACAAAAATTTGCGCGCGCATGCGCGGATCCCAGAATTTTTTGATGTGATCGGCGATTCCTGGTACGGCTTGTTCCTCTCCCTGACTCGCAAAGAACTTGCCGATTTGATTGGCCATGTAGACCAGCTTGTCAAGCGACATGGGTAACGGTGTCTTTGCTGGTTTGTTTATTGGTTTCTTTGATGCGGTGCGGGTGCGCGAATATTTCGAAGCCGTCGCTGCGCGCGATCGCCGCGAGCGTAATCCCGGCGGCTTGCGCGGTGCGCACCGCGAGCGCCGTCGGCGCCGACACCGCGACGATCACCGGCGCGCCAATGACGGCGGTTTTTTGCACCATTTCAACCGAGACACGACTCGTCAAGAGTACCATGCCGCCGCTGGCGGCTACGCCGCCGTGCGCCAGCGCGCCGGCGAGTTTGTCGAGCGCATTATGCCGGCCGACGTCTTCCCGCAGCGCGACAAGGCCGCGATCCGGATGCCAAAATGCCGCAGCATGGACCGCCCGGGTCTGCCGATTAAGCTCCTGGCGGGGAGCAAGCGTTTCGAGCGCCTGCATGATCTCATCCGGCGCGAACGTCTCGCTTGAACGCACCTGCGGCAAAGCGCGCACCGCCTCTTCGAGGCTGTCGATGCCGCACAGCCCGCAGCCGGTCGGCCCCGCCATATAACGCCGCCGCTCACTCAACGCCGCAGCGCGCGGTTCGTTGAGCCACATCCGCAGCTCGATGCCGGCGTCGTGTTCGATGACGTCGAGTTCGCGCACGTCGGCGGCGGAGGAAATGACGCCCTCGGTGAGGCTGAAACCCAGCGCGAAGTCTCGCAGATCCTGCGGCGTCGCCATCATCACCGCGTAAGAGCCGGCGTCATAGCTGAAGGCGACGGCGGTCTCCTCGGGGATGATTCGCTTGCCGTGCGTTTCGCCCTGACGGCGCCAGATCGAGTTGTCGACCGCGGTCGTCGGCTCCACCATGCCGTTACTCCGCGGCCTCGATCGTCGCCGCGATGCGCCGGCTCTTGCGCGCGAGCTCGTCGTATTTTTCCTGCCACTCGGTTGGGCCGTTCGAGTGCGAGATTTGCACTGCCGTCACCTTGTATTCGGGGCAGTTGGTGGCCCAGTCGGAATAGTCGGTGGTGACGACGTTGGCCTGTGTGGTCGGATGATGGAACGTCGTATAGACGACGCCCGGCGCCACACGGTCGGTGATCAGCGCGCGCAGCGCGGTTTCGCCGGCGCGGCTTGCGAGCTTCACCCAGTCGCCGTCGCGGACGCCACGCTGCTCGGCGTCGTGCGGATTGATTTCGAGCCGGTCCTCTTCATGCCAGGCAACGTTGGCGGTGCGGCGCGTCTGCGCACCGACATTGTACTGGCTGAGAATGCGGCCGGTGGTGAGCAGCAGCGGGAAGCGCGGTCCGGTCTTCTCGTCGGTGGCGACATATTCCGTGCGTATGAATTTGCCCTTGCCACGCACAAAGCCGGCCATATGCATGACCGGTGTGCCTTCCGGCGCCTTTTCGTTGCACGGCCACTGTATCGAGCCAAGCTCATCGAGCTTCGCATAGGAAACGCCGGTAAAGGTCGGCGTCAGCCGGGCGATTTCGTCCATGATCTGCGATGGGTGATCGTAGCGCATATCAAAGCCCATGGCTTTGGCGAGCAGCGCGGTGATCTCCCAATCGCCGTAGCCGTTCTTCGGCGCCATCACCTTGCGCACGCGCTGGATGCGGCGTTCGGCGTTGGTGAAGGTGCCGTCCTTCTCCAGGAAGGTCGAGCCGGGGAGGAACACGTGCGCGTAGTTCGCGGTTTCGTTGAGGAACAGATCCTGCACTACGACGCATTCCATCGCTTCCAGGCCGGCGGCGACGTGATGGGTGTCCGGATCGGACTGCAGGATATCCTCGCCCTGGATGTAGATGCCTTTGAACGAGCCGTCGACGGCGGCATCGAGCATGTTCGGGATGCGCAGACCCGGTTCCTTCTCCAACGTGACGTGCCAGAGCGATTCAAACAACTCGCGAGTCGCATCGGTGGAGATGTGACGATAGCCCGACAGTTCGTGCGGGAACGAGCCCATGTCGCAGGCCCCTTGCACGTTGTTCTGTCCGCGCAGCGGGTTCACGCCGACGCCGGGCCGGCCGATATTGCCGGTCGCCATGGCAAGGTTGGCGATGGCAATCACCGTGGTCGAGCCTTGGCTGTGCTCGGTGACGCCGAGGCCGTAATAGATCGCACCGTTGCCGCCGGTGGCGTAGAGCCGCGCCGCGCCGCGGATCGTTTCCGCCGGCACGCCGGACACTTTCGCCACTTCCTCGGGGCTGTTGCGCGGCTCGGACACGAACGCCGCCCAATCCTGGAATTCGTCCCAGTCGCAGCGCTCGCGCACGAACTTCTCGTTCACCAGTCCTTCGGTGACGACGACATGCGCCAACGCGGTGAGGATGGCGACGTTGGTGCCGGGCTTGAGCGGCAGATGATAGGCCGCTTCGACGTGCGGCATGCGCACGAGGTCGATGGCGCGCGGATCGACGACGATCAGCTTGGCGCCCTGGCGCAGCCGCTTCTTTAAACGCGAAGCGAACACAGGATGGCCGTCGGTCGGATTGGCGCCGACCACCACCACCACGTCGGCATCTTCGACCGAGTCGAAATCCTGGGTGCCGGCCGAGGTGCCGAACGTTTTGCTCAGGCCGTATCCGGTCGGCGAATGACAAACGCGCGCGCAGGTGTCGACATTGTTGTTGCCGAAGCCGGCGCGGATCAGCTTCTGCACCAGGAACGTTTCCTCGTTGGTGCAGCGCGAGGAGGTGATGCCGCCGACAGAATCCTTGCCGTACTTGGCCTGGATGCGTTTGAACTCGGATGCGGTGTGCGCGATCGCTTCGTCCCACGACACTTCGCGCCACGGATCGTTGATCTTGGCGCGGATCATCGGCTTCAAGATGCGCTCTTTATGGGTCGCATAACCCCAGGCGAACCGGCCCTTGATGCAGGAATGGCCGCGGTTCGCCTTGCCGTCCTTGTACGGCACCATGCGCACCAGTTCGTCGCCGCGCATTTCCGCTTTGAACGTGCAGCCGACGCCGCAATAGGCGCAGGTGGTTATCACCGAATGCTCGGGCGCGCCGATCTCGATGACCGATTTCTCGTTCAGCGTCGCCGTCGGGCAGGCCTGCACGCAGGCGCCGCAGGAAACGCATTCGGAGCCGAAGAACGCTTCTTCCATGCCCGGCGAAACCACCGACTTGAAGCCGCGGCCGGCGATGGTCAGCGCGAAGGTGCCCTGCACCTCTTCGCAGGCCCGCACGCAGCGCGAGCAGACGATGCATTTCGACGGTTCGTACGTGAAGTACGGATTCGACGCATCGATGCCCGGATTGGGATGGCGGGCGCCGTCATAGCCGTAGCGCACGTCGCGCAGACCGACCGCGCCGGCCATGTCTTGCAGTTCGCAATCGCCGTTCGCCGAGCAGGTCAGGCAGTCGAGCGGATGTTCGGAGATGTAAAGCTCCATGACGCCCTTGCGCAGCCGCTTGAGGCGGTCGGTCTGGGTGCGCACAGCCATGCCGTTTGCGGCCGGCGTCGTACACGAAGCCGGCGTACCGGGACGGCCGTCGATTTCGACCAGACACAGCCGGCAGGAGCCGAACGCGTCCAGCATGTCGGTTGCGCAGAGCTTGGGGATTTTGGTCCCGAGTTCCATCGCCGCGCGCATGATCGAGGTGCCTTCCGGCACCGTGACGCTCTGACCGTCGATGGTCAGCGTGACGGTCTTTTCGCTTCTTGCGCGGGGCGTGCCGTAGTCGATCTCTTGGATGAACGACATGGCGATCTCCTATTCGGCGGCTTGCAGGCGCGGCCGCGCGCCGAAGTCTTCCGGGAAATGGGTAAGCGCGCTCATCACCGGATACGGCGTGAAGCCGCCGAGCGCGCACAGTGAGCCGAACTTCATGGTGTTACACAGGTCTTCGAGCACTTCGATATTCTTGGCGCGATTTTCGTCGCGGATAATGCGGTCAACGGTTTCCACGCCCCGCGCCGAACCGATGCGGCAGGGCGTGCACTTGCCACAGGACTCCACCGCGCAGAATTCCATCGCGAAACGCGCTTGTTTGGCCATGTCGACGGTGTCGTCGAACACGACGACCCCGGCGTGGCCGATCAAGCCATCCCTTTTTGCGAACGCCTCATAGTCGAACGGCGTGTCGAACAGCGCCGGCGGGAAATAAGCCCCGAGCGGTCCGCCGACTTGTACGGCTTTCACCGGCCGGCCGGTGAAGCAGCCGCCGCCAATGTCGTTGACGAGTTCGCCGAGCGTGATGCCGAACGGCGTCTCGAACAGGCCGCCGTAATTGAGATTGCCGGCAAGCTGGATCGGCATGGTGCCGCGCGAGCGGCCGACGCCGAAATCCTTATAGAATGCGGCGCCCCTGTCCATGATGATCGGCACGGTCGCGAGCGAGAGCACGTTGTTGATGACAGTCGGTTTGCCGAACAGTCCCTTGTGCGCCGGCAGCGGCGGCTTTGCCCGCACGACGCCGCGCTTGCCCTCCAGGCTCTCGAGAAGCGAGGTTTCCTCGCCGCAGACGTATGCGCCGGCTCCTTCACGCACTTCGAGATTGAATTCGAAATTCGAGCCCGCGACCTTCTTGCCGAGCATTCCGGCGCGGCGGGCGGTGTCGATTGCTTCACCCATCACCGCGATGGCGTGCGGATATTCAGAGCGGATGTAGATAAAGCCTTTGGTGGCGCCGACCGCGATGCCGGCGATCGTCATGCCTTCGATGAGCACGAACGGATCGCCTTCCATGATCATGCGGTCGGCGAAGGTGCCGCTGTCGCCTTCGTCGGCATTGCAGACGATGTATTTGCGGTCGGCCTTGGCGTCCGCTACGGTCTTCCACTTGATGCCCGTCGGAAATCCGGCACCGCCGCGGCCGCGCAGCCCGGATTGGCTGATCTCTTCGACGATGCCCGTGGGATTGGTCAGCGCTTTGGCCAGACCCTTATAGCCGCCGTGTGCTTTGTAGTCGTCGAGCGAGCGCGGGTCGACGATGCCGCAGCGGGCGAATGTGAGGCGGGTCTGCGTCTTGAGGAACGGATGCTCTTCGGGCACGCCGACGCGCAATTTGTGATCGCCGCCATCGCCGATCATGGCATCGAGGACGCTTTCAACATCGGCCAATTCGACCGGCCCGTAGGCAATGCGGCCCTTGCCGGTCGCGACTTCGAGCATCGGTTCCAGCCAATGCATGCCGCGCGAGCCGTTACGCACGATTCCGATCGCGATCTTGCGCTTGGCGGCAGACGAAGCAATGGCGATCGCGATCTCGTCGGCGCCGCAGGCGACCGCCGCGGCGTCGCCGGGGACATAGATGCGCAGCGCGCTCATCGGTCGACCGCCGCGAGGAGGCTATCAAGCTTCTTGGCGTCGAGCCGGGCCACCACCTTGCCGTCTATCATGGCAGACGGGGAGACCGAGCAGAGGCCGAGGCAGTAGATAGGCTCGAGGGTCACGCGCCTATCCGCCGTCGTGTTGCCCATTGTCACGCCAAGGCGGGCCTCGGCGCGCGCGGCCAGCGCATCGCCGCCGGCGGCTTGGCAGGCCTCGGCCCGGCAAAGCTTGAGCACATGCCGGCCGGCCGGGGCCTGGCGGAAATCGTGATAGAAGGTGACGACGCCGTGCACCTCGGCGCGGGTGATATTGAGGGCTTCGGCTATCAGCGGCTCGGCAGCCTCGTCGATGTAGCCAAACTCTTCCTGCAAAGCGTGCAGGATAGGCAGCAGCGGGCCCTCAAGGCCCTGATGCTCTCTGGTGATTTGCGCGGTTCGGTCCGCGCTCCATGGTTCGTAACTTGGCACGTCAGTACCAGCTCTCTGTGCAACTGCCCCTCGGCCGATCGCACTGAAGATATTGGAACTATTACAAAATATGGGTTTAACGCGCCGGATCAATACAGCTGATCCATGGTTCGATCAGCATTCCTGATTAAACCTAATCAGCGCCGTCGCCCGGAAGCGGCCGCGTCGGCGCCACGGCTTCCCCGCTTCCCGCCTAGCTGTCTGTTTTCGCTTGTGTTTTTGACAACTTCGGTCTGTTCCAGGACCTTCGCCAGCGCGCGGGCCTCGGTGACAAGGGCAGCGATAAGCGGCGTCATTGGCTCGCGGTGTGGGACAACGAGTCCGACCGTATGCGTCGCTGCTGGCTCGACGATCGGGATGGAACGGACGTTATCGGTCAGGCCCAGCGTTTCGGCGAGCTTCGCGGGCATGATGCTCGCCCATTTGCCGGTACGGACATGCGCGAACAACACGATCATCGAATTGGATTCGAGGGTGGGTGACGGCTCCTGCCCGGCCGAGCGCAATAGCGCATCGATAATCCGCCGGTTCTGCATGTCGGGCGTCAGCAGGCAGAGCGGGACTTGGCCGACCTCCGCCCATGTCACGCTGTCACGATCCCCCAAAGCCCCCGTGGGCGATGTCAGCAGCCGGTACTCCTCGTTATAGAGCGGCACCGTATTCACGCGGCCAACCGGCTCATTGTCGAGGTACGTCAGGCCGGCGTCGACCTCGAGATCATCGAGCAATCTCAGCACCTCGATCGATGTCTTCGACACGACGCTGAATCTGACGTTAGGGTGCTTGGCGCGATAGGGTGTCGTCAGCATCGCCGTCATGGCGAGCGTGGTGGGAATCGCCGCGATCTTGACGTGGCCGACTAAGCCGCGTTTGAGCGCATCGATATCCTGGCGCATGGCTCTGGCGTCGCCAACAATCCGACGCGCCCATTCCAGCACCCTTTCACCCTCAGGTGTGAATCCATGGAATCGCGAGCCGCGCTGCACGAGCAATACGCCGAACATATCCTCCAGATATTTTATTCCGGCTGACAATGTCGGCTGGCTGACGTTGCAAGCCTCGGCCGCGCGGCCAAAGTGACTTTCACGCGCCAGCGCAATGATGAACTCGAGCCGATCAATCATCGGTAGCTTTCGGTTCCAGACAAACTTTGATTTCAGGTCGAGCGGATTATCGCACAGTCGAGATAGTCCCCCAATGCAGCTGCGAAACGGGCCCCCCCAGGGGGTGGGCTGGCCTGGCGCGCGGATAGCGCTATGCTGCGCTGCCAGGGAGGAAAAACCGTGCAGAAACTAGCCGTCCGTCCGGCAGCGCCGGACCCCGCCGAACCCGCTTTCGGCTCCTCGCTCGCGCGCGACGCCGAAGCCGCCAGTGCCTACGTCGCCGCCATCGACGCACAAGTTCGGGCAGCGCGCAAAGCCGCGCCCGCCGGCGAGGAGCGCGTGGCCGACGTCGTCGCGCTCAAGACCCGCGCGCAGAAGGTCAAAGACCGGTTCTTCCGCCACCATGCGACCGCGATTTACGACCAGGTGACCGACGAGGGCGCGCGCTTTCTGCGCGTTCGCGACGTTGTGCTCGCCGCCGCCGATCTTTATCCCGCGCTGTTGCCGACCGAGGCCGAACTCGACGCCGAGCGGGCGCTCAAGCAGCAAAGCGCCAAGGAAGGCCGCGAGCTCGATCAGGGATTGTTTCTCTCCCACATCCTCGCCGATGAGCGCACCGGCATGCATCTCATCCATGCGATGCTCAAGCCCCGCCGCGAGGCGTTGGAACGGCTCTCTGAATTCCGCGCCAAGGGTTTTGTCGATCTCGGCGGCGCGACCGTCGAACGCAAAGGCAAGGTCGGGCACTTGACCTTGACCAATGCCAAATTTCTCAACGCCGAAGACAATCGCGCCACCACGGCGCTCGAGACCGGTGCCGATCTCGTGCTGCTCGACGACGACATCGAGGTCGGCGTGTTGCGTGGCGGCGTCGTGCAGCATCCGAAATATGCCGGCCGCCGTATCTTCAATGCCGGCATCAATCTGACGCATCTCTATTACGGCCAGATCTCGTTCGTGGAATTTTTCATTGAGCGCGAACTTGGGTTCCTCAACAAGATGCACCGCGGCCATTGGCTCTCTGACTCGTACGATGAGCAATTCGAAGATTATGCCGAAAAGCCGTGGGTGGCGGCGGTGGAGGCCTTTGCCATCGGCGGCGGCTGCCAGATCCTCACGGTTATGGACCGCGTGCTCGCCGAGCCGGGTTCGTATTTCAACCTGCCGGCCAGCAAGGAGGGCTTCATCCCCGGAGCGGCGCCGTTGCGGCTGCCGCGATTGGTCGGCATCAAGCTCGCGCGCGAGGGCATCTTCTTCGAGCGCGTCTTCCACGCCGAAGCCCCGGAAGGACGCATGATCTGCGATCAGGTCGTGCCCGTGGGCCAAATGGACGCGGCGATCGAGCAGAATGCCCATCAGCTGGTTCGCGCCGGCACGACCAGCGCGGCCGCCAACCGCAAGGCCCTGCGCGTCGCACAAGAGCCGCTACCAGTCTATCGGCGTTATCTCGCCACCTATGCGCGGCAACAAAGCTTGTGCGTCTATGACCCGAAGCTGATCGAGAATCTCAAGCACAGCTGGAACCCGACCGAGCGGCGGATGTAATGACTAATACCGAACCTGCCGCACTAGCGGCGCTCAGCGCGGTTACCCGTGTCACGGTGGAAACCAAGGACACGGTCGGCGCGATGGTGCCTGGCATGCCGATGGTGGCGGCGACGCCTTATCTCGTCGCCGTCGCCGAAATGGCCTGTGCCCGGCTGATCAAGGATTTGCTCGAGCCCGGACAGATCACCGTCGGCAGCCGGGTCGTGATCGATCATCTCGGACCGAGCAAGGTTGGCGCCGAATTGGCGATCAAAGCGACGCTGGTCAATCGCGAGAAGAATCGCTTCCGCTTCGCGGTTGAGATCGACGACGGCGCCCGCACCGTCGCCAAGGTCGAGCATGAGCGCGCCGCCGTTTCGCTCGAAAAACTCATGAAGGCGCTGGGGTAGAAGAGCCGCAGGAATGCGAACCATCGCCGAGATGCTGCGCTGGCGGGCGCGGCGCCACCCGGACCTGGAGGCCATTTGGTTCGACGGCAAAGGGCAGAGCTTTGCCGCGCTCAACGAGCAGACCTCGCAGCTCGCCGCCGGGCTGATCGGCAAGCTCGGCCTTAAGCCGGGCGACCGCGTCAGCATTCTCGACAAGAACAGCGCCGCCTATTTCGAATTGTTCTTCGCGCTCGACAAAGCCGGGCTGGTCGCGGCGCCGCTGAACTGGCGGCTCACGCCGCACGAAGTCAAACAGATCGTCGACGACATCAAACCGAAGCTGATTGTCACCGGCGCCGAGTTCAAGGCCAACGGCGCCGCGACCGGCGTGCCGACCGTGACCTTTGACGATTTGCCGCGCGACGGCGAAGATCCGCGGCGTGATGTCGACGGCGCCGTTTGCTCGCAATTTTGCACCTCGGGAACGACCGGCCTGCCCAAGGGTGCGATGCTGACCGGCCACAATCTGCTCAATGTCGGTTCTTGCGGCGCGCTGGAGAACAACGAGATGCGCGAAGGCGGCCGCTCGCTGGTCTGCCTGCCGCTCTTTCATATCGGCGGTACGATCTGGGCGATCTGGGCGATGCAGACCGGATCGACGGTCGTGATCGTGCGCGAGCCGGCGCCGGACATTCTGCTCAAGACCATGGTCGAGCAGCGCATTGAAAGCGCGTTGTTGGTGCCCACCCTGATGTTGTTGATGACCGAGCTGCCCGCGGCGCGTACCGCCGATTTCTCGGCGCTCAAGCTTATCAGTTACGGCACCGCGCCGATTTCGCCGGCGCTGTTGCGCCGCGCGATCGACATTTTCAAATGCCGCTTCCTCCAGGTCTATGGCCTGACCGAAACAACCGGCCCGTTCACGGCGTTGCAGCACGAACAGCACGTCGGCAAGCGGATTCTGTCCTGCGGCAGGCCGATGCTCGGCGGGCGCGTGCGCATCGTCGATTCCGACGGCAAGGATTTGCCGCCCGGACAAGTCGGCGAAATCCTTTATTCCGGCGAGAATCTGATGGCCGGCTATTGGGCGCGGCCGGAGGCGACCGCGCAGGCGATCCGCGATGGGTGGTTTCATACCGGCGATGCCGGTTATGTGGATGAGGAAGGCTTTATCTATCTGAAAGACCGCATCAAGGACATGATCATCTCCGGCAGCGAAAACGTCTATCCGGCCGAAGTCGAAGCCGCGCTGATGGGACATCCGGAAGTTCTGGAATGTGCGGTGATCGGCGTTCCGCATTCGAAATGGGGCGAGACGGTCAAAGCCGTCGTCGTGCGTCGCGCCAGCACGAGCCTGACGGAAGCCGCATTGATCGAATGGAGCCGTAACAAGCTCGCCGGCTTCAAGCGGCCGACCTCGGTCGACTTTGTCGAGACGCTGCCGCGCAACGCCTCGGGTAAGCTCTTGAAACGAACTCTGCGCGAGCCTTATTGGGTTGGTTACACACGCCGCGTGAATTAGCGGAAGATTTTTTCCCGATTCTGGAGTGAAGAAAATGAAAGTTGCTTTGATCGGCGCTACTGGAAACGTTGGCTCGCGGCTGTTGGCGGAGCTCACCTCGCGGGGCCACACGGTGACCGCTATTTCGCGGCACCCCGAAAAAACGGCGGCTCAGCCCGGCGTCGCCGCCAAGCACGGCGACGTGTCCGACAAGGCCGGACTGACCGCCTTGCTTGCCGGGCATGACGCGGTGATCAGCGCGCTGCGCTTTTCCGGCAGCGATCCGAAGATTCTCATCGATGCGGTCAAAGCCTCGGGCGTGAAGCGTTATCTGGTTGTCGGCGGCGCCGGCAGCCTGGAAGTGGCGCCGGGGCACAAGTTGATCGATACGCCGAATTTCCCGGAAGCCTATAAGCCCGAAGCATCCAAGGGCGGCGTGTTTTTACAAATATTGCGCGGGGAGAAGGACCTCGACTGGACGTTTCTGTCGCCGTCCGCGCTGATCAGCGCTGGCACCCGGACCGGAAAATTCCGCCTCGGCGGCGACCAGTTGCTCAAAGACGACAAAGGCAACAGCAGCATTTCCTACGAGGATTATGCGGTTGCCCTGGTCGACGAACTGGAAAAGCCGAAGTACTCCAGGCAGCGCTTCACGGTCGGCTATTGATAGCGCGCGACGTGGAGCCGCCGCAAAGGCCGTGGCGTCCGGCAAAAGTTGTTCTATAGTGGGTCTACACCCGACGGGGTGAAAGTGGCCGTCCCGTACAGCGAAGGGATGACTGCAATGCCGGTGACCTACGAGACTTGGCTCATCTTGCTGTCGATCGTCATGGCGATCCAGGGCGCCTATGTGGCTTTAAGTCTCGCCCTGCAAATTCCGCAAGCGGCGGGCACGCGCCGAAGAGTGCTTTTGGCCGGCGCCACCGTATCCTTCGCGGTTGCTATCTGGACCATGCATTTCGTCGGCATGCTCGCGGTAAGGCTGCCGTTTCAGGTCGATTACCTGGTGCTGCCGACGCTGCTGTCGTTTCTGGCCTGCGCGATCGTGGTCGGCGCCGCGGTCTATGCGACGAGCTCCGGGCCGCTGACCTTGCTGCGCCTGACGCTCTCCTCGTGCCTGATGGGCGGCGGCATTTTCGCCATGCATTACATCGGCATGAGCGCGCTCGATGCCTCGACCTATATGGTCCACGATCCGATTTATGTCGCCGCCAGCATGGCGATAGCCATCGCGACGTCCGGACTGGCGCTGTGGCTTGCGACCGCGCGCGGCGGGCGGCCGCCGCTGGTGCTGTCCGCGGCCGCGTTCGGCGTCGCCGTTTCCGGCATGCATTACACCGCCATGTCCGGCGTGACACTCTATCCCTTCGTCACCGGCTCTCCGGGCGCGCCGGCGCTGTCGACCGACCTCCTCGCCATCGTGGTGGCGATTGTCGGCTTCTGCATCTCCGGCATCTTCCTGCTGCTGCTGCTGCCGGATTCGACGCGCGCGCAGGCTGCATCGGAGCCACGTGTCGCCGCGGCAACGGCGGCAACAATGGAAGCGCCGGCAGCGGGCGCCGCCGGCCACGCGATCGAGTTAGGCCGCGACGCCATGACGCCGCAGCGCTTCGCCCGGCATTTGCCGATCGAGCGCGACGGCGCTACGCATTTTCTGGCGGTCGAACAGGTCGTCGCCGTGCATGCCAATGCACATTACACGTACGTCTTCGACGGCAACGACAAGCTGTTTTGCCCATTGCCGATCAGCGACGTCGAATCCCGGCTGGACGACAATCACTTCGTGCGGGTCCACCGCAGCCACATCGTCAATATCGATCGCGTGGTTGGCTATCGGCGCTCCGGCGACAACGAGCTCGTCGAGATGGCTGCGGGTAATCACTACCTGGTGCCGGTTAGCCGCAGCCGCGTCGGCTCCTTGAGATCACGGATCGCCACCCTCAACGGCGCCGACCCATCGATTCTGCGCCGGCGGCATCGTCTCGCGGCGCAATAACGGTGGCGCATTATTTTGCTTTTGTGTCAGGATCGCTGACGTAATTCGTGCAGAAACCCGGCCGTTCGTGCGGTTTCCGCGCCGTTGGTGCATTGTACTGATGCTGGTGCACCGGCGATTGCCGCTGCGCTGCACAATCCGCCAGAATTGAATCTCTTAAAAGTATCGCGCGCTTTCCGGCACGGGCCTTGGTGATGACCTTGGTCTGGCGGGTGGCGTCAGGGAGGATGCCTATGATACCAGGCGCATTCGCCTATCACCGCCCGAAATCCGTCAACGAAGCCGTCGGCTTGCTTGCCCAACTGGGCGATGACGGCCGCGCGCTGGCCGGCGGCCACAGCCTTATCCCGATGATGAAGCTGCGGCTGGCAACGCCCGCCAGTCTCATCGATCTCGGTGCCATAGCCGAACTCAAAGGTATTCGCGCCGACGGCAACGACGTGGTCATCGGCGCCATGACGACGCAGCACGAACTCATCGGCTCCGACCTGCTTGGCGCTAAAATCCCGCTGCTCAAGGAAGTCTCCGAGCAAATCGCCGATCCGCAGGTGCGCTATCTCGGCACCCTCGGCGGCAATATCGCCAACGGCGACCCCGCCAACGACATGCCGGCGGTGATGCAATGTCTCGGCGCTACTTTTCACCTCGCCGGCAAGAACGGCGAACGCCGCGTCGCCGCGCGCGACTTTTACCAGGGCCTTTATGTCACGGCGCTGCAAGCGGGTGAGATGCTCACCGCCGTGCGTATTCCGGTCCCGCCCGCTGGACACGGCTACGCTTATGAAAAACTCAAGCGCAAGATCGGCGACTTCGCCACCGCCGCCGCTGCGGTCGTGCTGACCATGGCCGGCGGCAAGGTCGGTACCTGCTCGATCGGCCTGACCAACGTCGCCGAGACGCCGCTGTGGGCGCAGGACGCCGCAAAAATCCTGGTCGGTTCGACGCTCGACGCAGCAACCGTGAAAAAGGCGGTCGCCGCGGCCGAAGCCATTACCGCGCCGGCGACCGACGCCCGCGGTCCGGCGCTTTACCGCACCAAAATGGCCGGCGTCATGCTCACGCGCGCGCTCGCCCGCGCCAAAGCCCGCGCCAAATAGCAGCAAGCAAAAATTCTAGGGAGAAAGCGAATGGCCAAATCCCAAATCGCGATGAAGGTGAACGGCAAGACCATCGACGCTTTGGTCGAGCCGCGCACCCTACTCATCCACTTCCTGCGCGACGACCAAAACATCACTGGACCGCATATCGGTTGCGAGACCAGCCATTGCGGCGCCTGCACCGTCGACCTCGACGGCAAGTCGGTGAAATCCTGCACGGTGTTCGCCATTCAGGCCAACGGCGGCGACATCCGCACCATCGAAGGCATGGCCAATCCCGACGGTACGTTGCACGCCTTGCAGGAAGGCTTCCGCGAGATGCACGGCCTGCAATGCGGCTTCTGCACGCCGGGAATGATCGTGCGCGCCTATCGGCTCCTGCAGGAGAACAAAAATCCCTCCGAGGAGGAGATTCGCTACGGCATCTCCGGCAATCTCTGCCGCTGCACCGGCTATCAGAACATCGTCAAAGCCATTCAATACGCCGCCGCCAAACTCAACGGCGTGGCGTTCCAGGAGGCCGCAGAATGAACGACATGACCCCCACCTCCGCCGAACGCGCCGCCAAGCTCGAAGGCCTGGGCTGCAAAAGAAAGCGCGTCGAGGACGTCCGCTTCATCCAGGGCAAAGGCAATTACGTCGATGACATCAAGCTGCCCGGCATGCTCTACGGCGACTTCAACCGCTCGCCGTATGCGCATGCGCGCATCACAAAGATCGATACGACCAAGGCGGCGGCGGTGCCCGGCGTGGTCGCTGTGCTCACCGCGGAGACGCTCAAAACCGTCAACCTCGCATGGATGCCGACGCTCGCCGGCGACGTGCAGATGGTGCTCGCCGACGGCAAAGTGTTGTTTCAGAACCAGGAAGTCGCCTTCGTCATCGCCACCGACCGCTATATCGCGGCCGACGCCGCCGACCTGGTCGAAGTCGAATACGAGCCGCTGCCGGTCAATGTCGATCCGCTTAAAGCGATGGCGCCCAACGCCCCGGTGATCCGCGAAGACATCAAGGACAAGACCGAAGGCGCGCACGGCAAGCGCAAGCACTATAACCACATCTTCTCATGGGCCGCCGGCGACAAGGCCGCGACGGACGCTGCTTTCGCCAAGGCCGACGTCTCGATCCGCGAGATGATCGTCTATCCGCGCGTGCACCCGTGCCCGCTCGAGACCTGTCAGTGCGTCGCCTCCTTCGACAAGATCAGGGGCGAACTGACGCTCTACGGCACCTTCCAGGCGCCGCACGTCATCCGCACCGTCGGGTCGCTGATCTCGAAAATTCCCGAGCACAAGATTCACGTCATCGCCCCGGACATCGGCGGCGGGTTCGGCAACAAGGTCGGCGCCTATTCGGGCTATATCTGCTCGATCGTCGCGTCGATCGTCACCGGCGTGCCGGTGAAGTGGACCGAGGACCGCATCGAGAACCTCTCCACCACCGCGTTCGCGCGCGACTTCTACATGGACATGGAAATCGCGGCGACCAAGGACGGCAAGGTCACTGCGATGCGCTGCTACACCATCGCCGACCATGGCGCCTTCGATGCCTGCGCCAATGCCACCAAATGGCCCGCGGGGCTGTTCTCCATCATCAGCGGTTCGTACGATTTCCCGACCGCGCATGTGCTGGTCGACGGCGTCTATACCAACAAAGCGCCGGGCGGCGTCGCCTATCGCTGCTCGTTCCGCGTCACCGAAGCCGCTTATTGCATCGAGCGCGCCATGGACATCATGGCGCAAAAGCTCGGCATGGATGCAGCGGAATTCCGGATGAAAAACCTGATTCGGCGCGAGCAATTTCCCTACACCTCGGCGTTCGGCTGGCAATACGACTCCGGCGATTACCAGACCGCCATGAACAAGGCGATCGAGTCGGTCAATTACAAGAAATTGCGCGACGAGCAGAAAGCCAAACGCGAAGCGTTCAAGCGCGGCGAGACCCGCGAGCTGATGGGCATCGGGGTCGCTTTCTTCACCGAAATCGTCGGCGCTGGGCCGTCGCGGGCCTGCGACATTCTTGGCATCGCCATGTTCGATTCCGCCGAGATCCGCATTCATCCGACCGGCAGCGGCATCTGCCGGCTTGGCACCAAGTCGCAGGGGCAGGGCCACGAGACCACCTACGCCCAAATCATCGCCAGCGAACTCGGGCTCGCCGCCGACAACATCATGGTCGAGGAGGGCAACACCGACACCGCGCCCTATGGTCTCGGCACTTACGGCTCGCGCTCGACGCCGGTGTCGGGCGCGGCGACCGCCATGGCTTGCCGCAAGATCAAAGCCAAGGCGCAGATGATCGCCGCCTATATGCTCGAAGTGCATGACGACGATCTCGAATGGGACGTCGACCGTTTCCGCGTGAAAGGCAATCCCGAGCGATCCAAGACCATGACCGAGCTCGCCTGGGCGGCGTATCACGAAGTGCCGCCAGGCATGGAGCCGGGCCTCGAAGCGGTCGACTATTACGATCCGCCGAACTTCACTTTTCCGTTCGGCGCTTACATCTGCGTGCTCGATGTCGACGTCGATACCGGCCAGGTGAAGGTGCGCCGTTTCTACGCGCTTGACGATTGCGGCACCCGCATCAACCCGATGATCATCGAGGGCCAGATCCACGGCGGGCTGACCGAAGCCTTCGGCATCGCCATGGGCCAGGAGCTGCATTACGACGAGGACGGCAACATCACGACGGCGTCGTTCATGGACTATTTCCTCCCGACCGCGGTCGAAACGCCGCATTGGGAAACCGACTGGACCACGACGCCGTCGCCGCATCATCCGATCGGCGCCAAGGGCGTCGGCGAAAGCCCCAATGTCGGCGGCGTGCCGTGCTTCTCCAACGCCGTAAACGACGCCTTCGCGTTCCTCGGCTCCACGCATATCCAGATGCCGCACGATCACTGGCGCACCTGGACGGCGGCGGAAAAGCTCGGCCTGCATGGGTGAAGTGAGCGGCGGCGTCATTATATGTACGTCACCCTGAGGAGTTCGGCGCGCAGCGCCGAGCCTCGAAGGGCGGCAGACCGGACCGTTCATCCTTCGAGGCTCGCGGAGCTTGTCGTCGGGCCGGCCACTTCGGGCCGGACCCGTTGGCTCGCGCCTCAGGATGACGGGAGCCCTTGGCACCACGAGCCGCTTAAATGAAGCGCGAAGAGATTTCGGACAAACTCGCCGCTGTCGGCTATGTCGCCGACCACGACATCGCCACGGCGCTTTGGCTGATGGAGTTCTTGCATCGCCCATTGCTGCTCGAAGGCGAGGCCGGCGTCGGCAAGACCGAGGTCGGTAAGGCGCTCGCCGCGTTGCATGGCGCCGAACTGATCCGCCTGCAATGCTACGAGGGCCTCGATCAAAACGCGGCGCTGTACGAATGGAATTATCAGCGCCAGTTGCTCGCGATCAAGACCCGCGAAGGCATCGGCGAAAACGCCGATGCGATCGAGGAGCACATTTTCTCCGAAAAATATCTCCTCGAGCGGCCGCTCTTGGCCGCCATCCGCCGCGCTACGCCGCCGGTGCTGCTGATCGACGAAGTCGATCGCGCCGACGAGGAGTTCGAAGCGTTTCTGCTCGAACTCCTGTCCGACTTTCAGGTTTCGATTCCCGAACTCGGCACGATCAAGGCGATCTCGATCCCGCGGGTCGTGCTCACCTCGAACGGGACGCGGGAATTGTCCGACGCGCTGCGGCGGCGGTGCCTCTATCATTACATCGATTTTCCTGACGTCGATCGCGAAGCTCGGATCATTCTGGCGCGCACGCCAGGCATCGACACCTCGCTTGCTCTGCAGATCGCGCGCATGGTCGCCGCGGTGCGCAAGGAGGATTTGCGCAAAGTGCCGGGCGTGGCGGAAACGCTCGACTGGGCGGCGACGCTCGCCGGGCTTGAGGTTCATGATCTTCGCCAAGAACCCGAAGCCGTCTACGAGACGATGATCTGTTTGCTCAAAACGCACGAGGATCGCGCGCGGCTCACCCGCGAGGTCAGCGAGCGTCTGCTCGGCAAGGTGGCGTGATAATGCCAGCGCCAATCACCTCCCTCCCCGGGGTCCCCGCGGCACAAGTGTCGCGGGGTGCCCCTAACCCTCCCCCGCAAGGGGGCAGGGAACCGCAACTGTGCGGCCCAGCGCGCCGGCGGCTGGCCGGTTTTGCGCGCACCTTGCGCGATAACGGCTTTCGCGTCGGACTTGCCGAGACCGGCGATGCGCTTGCGGTGCTGGCGTCGCCGGCCGGGAGCGCTCCGACGTCTCTGAAGCCCGCGTTGCGCGCGCTGTTTTGCGCCACTCATTCCGACTGGGAGCGCTTCGACGAAATCTTCGACGCTTATTGGCGCGGTATCGGCATGCGCCGGCGGCAAACCGTGTCCGGCGTCCCGCAAGCGAGCCACGCGCCGGCGCGCAAACTTGCCGAGGCGCATGTGCCGCAGGACGCGCTCGGGCTCCCCGATCGGGTCGAACGGCGGCCCGAGGATGACGGCGAAAGTCCGGCAGACGGGCGTGGCCGGCGCGAGGGCGCGTCGCGCACCGAGGTTCTTTCCGCGACCGATCTGCGTCACATCGTCAATCCCGACGATGTCGCTGCCGCGCACGCGCTCGCCGCGCGGCTTGCTCGCACCATGCGTGCGCAGCTTGTGCGCCGCGAGCAGGTTCGCCGCCGCGGCCGGCGGCTTGATCTGCGCCGCACCATTCATCGCAACGTCTCGCATGGCGGCACGCCGATCGAACTCGCCTGGCGGCGCCGCAAGATCAAACCGCTGCGGCTGGTCGTGCTGCTCGATGCGTCCGGTTCGATGAGCCTCTACACCGCGTTCTTTGTGCGCTTCCTGCACGGCGTGGTCGACAGCTTCCGCGAAGCGGAGGCGTTCGTCTTTCACACCCGGCTAGCGCACGTCTCGCCATCGCTGCGCGACCGCGACGTCACGCGCGCCGTCGACAAGCTGGCATTGATGGCGCAGGGCATCGGCGGCGGCACGCGGATCGGCGAAAGCCTCGCGACCTTCAATCGCTGGCATGCGCGGCGCGTGATCAATTCGCGCACCGCGGTGATGATCGTCTCCGACGGCTACGACACCGGCGCGTCGGAACAGCTCGGCGAAGAAATGCGGCGGTTGCGCCGGCGCTGCCGGAAAATCATCTGGCTCAATCCGCTGATCGGCTGGCGCGATTATTCGCCGCAGGCGCGCGGCATGCAGGCGGCGCTGCCTTATGTCGATCTATTCGCGCCGGCACACAACCTGCAAAGCCTGGCGGCGCTCGAACCGTATCTGGCGCGGATCTAAACGATGAAGCGGGCGCCCGACATCCTCGACATCATCTCGACGCGCAAGGCCGCGGGCGAGCCATTTGCGCTCGCGACGGTGGTGCGCACGGTCGCGGCGACCGCAGCCAAGGCCGGCGCCAAGGCCGTCATTCTGCCGGACGGCACCATCTCCGAAGGTTGGATCGGCGGCGGCTGTGCTCGCGCCGCCGTGCTCAAGGCGGCGAAGGATGCCCTCGCAGACGGCAAGTCGCGGCTGGTCTCGGTGCAGCCGCCCGATGTGCTTGAGGGCGGTGGCCACAAGCCCGGCGAAGAGCAACAAGGCGTGCGCTTCGCCAAAAATATGTGTCCGAGCCAGGGCACCATGGACATTTTCGTCGAGCCGGTGTTGCCGCGGCCGCAAATCGTCATTTGCGGATCGAGCCCGGTCGCGGTCGCGACCGCCGACCTCGCCAAGCGCACCGGCTTTGCCGTTACCGTCTGCGCGCCCGCGGCCGAGCAGGCGGCGTTTGCGGACGCCGAGCGCCGCATCGAGGGTTACGCACTACCGGTCGATGCGAGCGGTGCGCGCTATGTCGTGGTGTCGACACAAGGCCGCGGCGACGAAGCCGCGCTGCTTGCGGCGCTATCGGTCGATGCCGATTACCTCGCCTTTGTCGGCAGCGGCAAGAAAGCCGAAGCGCTCAAGGCAAAGCTTGCGCAAGATGGCGTTGCGGCCGAGCGGCTGGCTAGGCTCAAAGCGCCGGCCGGGCTCGACCTCGGCGCCATCACGCCCGACGAAATCGCCATCTCGATCGTTGCGGAAATCGTCGCGGTGCGGCGGCGCGCGCAATCGCGCGGCACGGCCAAAGCCTCCCGCTGAGTGACGATCGGGGACAACGAAAGCGCCTCCCAATCATGCCGTTGCGGAACTCTTATTTCGCGAGAGGCGGCCACGAACGCAATTATTTTTCTTTTATCGTCGAATACTTGACTGATTTGGAAGATTATACTCCCGTAGCGTTCACACGGCGTCTGCCGAGATCGTTCGGCGCGCGCTCTTAACGCGGGAGCCTGCAGTCATGTCCTCATCGCCATCGCAGCATCCGGAAACGCTGGCGCTTCATGCCGGCTGGCGTGCCGATCCGTCGACCGGCGCCGTCGCCGTGCCGATCTATCAGACCACGTCGTATCAGTTCCGCAACACCGAGCATGCCGAGAATTTGTTCGCGCTCAAGGAGCTCGGCAACATCTATACGCGCATCATGAATCCGACCAACGACGTGCTGGAGAAGC
>CAYWNY010000003.1:0-84922 GCA_964459765.1 uncultured Hyphomicrobiales bacterium
TCCTGTCGGGCCGGACTCTAACTCCGCGTGGAGGAAAAACTCAGTGGCAGGTCAGGCGCCGTAATATGGCGTCGCAGTACCGATTTTTTCGCAAACGCCCGTTGGCGTATTTCAAGCCAAAGGATTTCCAGGAAGGCGCGGCGCTTACTCGGCCGGCTGTTGCGTCGCCTGTCCTTCGGTGGCGGGTGTCACGTCGTCCGACCGGCCGAGGATCATGACCTGGATCGCCGGGACCAGAACCAAAAGAAGGATCGGCCCGATGAACATGCCGCCGACGACCACAGCGGCCAGCGGCCGCTGCACCTGACTACCGATACCGGTGGAGACCGCGGCCGGCAGCAAGCCGATGCACGCCGATAACGCGGTCATCAGCATCGGCCGCATCCGTTGCGAGGCGGCGTGGAACATCGATTCCATCACGCTCACGCCGCTCGCCCTGACTTCGTTGTAGTAGGTCATGACCAGAATGCCGTTCATCACCGACACGCCGAACAGCGAGATGAATCCGACCGCCGCGGAAATGCTGAAGTTGAGACCGGAGAAGTAAAGCGCCAACACGCCGCCGCCCGCTGCGAACGGAATGCCCATCAGCACCATCATGCTGTCGAGCATCGAGTTGAACAAGCCGTACAGCAGCACCACGATCAACAACAGCGCGATCGGGACGATCACCGCCAGCCGCGTCTGCGCGGCCTGCAGGCTTTCGAATTCGCCGGCCCAAGTGATGCGGTAGCCGGTCGGAAGCTTGACGTGGTCGGCGATGCGCTGCTGCGCCTCGGCGACCGCGCCGGCAAGATCGCGGTCGCGGACGCTGAACTTGACCGGAATGTAACGCTCTCCGGACTCGTGATAGATGTAGGACGCGCCGGTATCGAGCGTGATGTCTGCAAGGTCGCTCAACGGAATATAGGCGTTGGCGCCGGTTGGCGTCGTGTACCCGACCTTGATGCTGCGGGCCGCTTCCAGGCTTGAGCGGTACTCGGCCGGCAGCCGCACCGTGACGTTAAACTGGCGGTCGCCTTCCAACAGCGTCGTCGCCACCGCGCCGCCAAGCGCAGCCTGGACGACGGTGTTGACGTCGCCGGTATTGAGGCCGTAGCGCGCCGCCTTTTCGCGGTTCACTTTGATGTTCAGGTTGGGCTGTCCACGCACGTGGAAGACGCCAAGGTCGGTGACGCCTTTCACCTGCTGCATCTGGCGCAGGACTTCGGTGGCGAGATGTTCGATGGTCGGCAAATCGTGGCCGATGATTTTCACCGAGTTCGCGCCTTTGACGCCGGAGAGCGCTTCTTCGACGTTGTCCTGGATGTATTGCGAGAAGTTGAATTCGACGCCGGGCAATTCGTCGTTGAACTCCTTCTGCACTTGCGCAACGAGCATGTCCTTGGTGAAGCCCGCCGGCCACTCGTCAAAGGGCTTCAATGGCACGAACAATTCGACATTCGAGAACGCCGACGCATCGCTGCCGTTGTCGGGCCGGCCGTGTTGCGAGACCGCGGTAATCACTTCCGGATGGCGCAGCAATATCTCGCGCATCTTCGCCGCCGCCGGCTCGCCGGCTTCGAGCCCGATGGTCGGCGGCATCGAGGCGCGAATCCACAAATTGCCTTCTTCCAGCGCCGGCAGGAACTCGCCGCCGAGCTGCGTCACCAGCACGCCGACGACGGCAAGGAAGGCCAGCGCCGCCGCCAGCATGGTTTTGCGGTGATCCAACGACCAGCGCAGGATAGGCACGTAGAGCCAGCGCAGCGCGCGCACGACGATGGTTTCGGCCTCCTCAACGTGCTCAGGCAGGAGGAAGGAGGCGAGCACCGGCGTGATGGTGAAGGTCGAGAACAATGCGCCGAGGAGTGCGAGCCCGTAAGTGCGCGCCATCGGGCTGAAAATCTGCCCCTCCACGCCCTGCATGGTGAATAGCGGCACGAACGCCGCCACCGTGATAATGGCGGAGAAGAAAATTGCCTTGTCGACTTGCAAGGCGCTGGCGAGAATGAGCCGCAGCCGGTCGGTCCACTGCGGGCTGTGCGCCGCACCGGCGGTCCGGGTCGGGTCGGACCCGAACCGCCCTTCGGCGAGTTGCTGCAGCAGGCCTTGCCTCTCCGACGGATTCTGGAAATTCCTGAAAATATTTTCGATCAGGATCACCGCCGAATCGACGATGATGCCGAAATCGACGGCGCCGACCGACAGCAGGTTGGCGTCCTGCCCCAGCATCACCATGATGATGACGGCAAAAAACAGCGCAAACGGAATATTGACGCCAACGATGATGGCGCTGCGCAGGTTGCCGAGAAACACCCATTGAATGACGAAGACGAGGAGACAACCGAAGATCAGGTTGTGCAGCACGGTGTGCGTTGTCACCGCCACCAGCGTCGACCGATCGTAATAAGGAACAAGTTTGACACCCGGCGGCAGCGTGCCGTCGCTGTTCATCTGATCGATTTTCGCCTTGACGCGCGGGATAATGTCGTTGGTGTGGTAAGAGCGCCCCATGACGACGATCGCCAGAGCGACGTCGCTTTGATGGTCCTTGCCGGCGATGCCAAGCCGCGGCACATAACCGACCTCCACTTTGCCGACGTCCTTGACCTGCACCGGCACGCCATTGAATTGGCCAAGCACGACATTCTCGATGTCGTCGACACGGTAGCCTTGCGTCAAATCCGCCTCGCCGCCCGAGTCCATCAGCCCGATGCCGCGGATATTCACCGACTGCTGGCCGACGGTGATTTCGCGGCCGCCGACATTGACATTGGCGTTGCCGAGCGCGGCGATGACTTGCTGGACGGTGACATTATAGGCGTCGAGCTTATGCAAATCGACGTCGACGTTATATTGCTTGGTGGTGCCGCCCCAGGAATTCACCGCCACCACGCCCGACACCGTGAACAGCCGCCGGGTGACAATCCAGTCCTGCACCGTCCGCAGGTTGGTGAGCCCGAAGTGCGGCGGACCCACGATCTGATAACGGTAGATTTCGCCGACCAGGCTCGATTGCTGAATGACCGGCGACTGGTTACCCGGCAGGCTGACGTTCTGCTGCAACATCAGCTGCGCCTGCGTAAACGCGAAGAAATAATCGACCCCGTATTTGAAGGTCACGCGCACGAACGACAGGCCGTAGAACGAGGTCGAACGGATATTATCGACGCCCGGCGTGATGTAGAGGCCGACCTCCATGGGGACAGTGTAGTAGCGCTCCATTTCCTCGGCGGAGAGGCCGGCCGCCTGCGCGGTGATTTCAAGAATAACCGGCGCCGGGTTGGGATAGGCCTCGATGTTCAACTTGGTGAAGGCGATAAGCCCGGCAGCGACGAACACCAACAGACCGAGCAGAATGATCGCACGCCGCGTCAGCCCGAAAGCGATGATGCCCTTCAGCATAGGTCGCCTCTTTGGCGTTGTGCGCCGCGCAACGCCATCGTTATTGGCCCGCGATCGCCAGCATGTTGCTTAAGAAAATCGCGCCCTCGGTGGCGGCCAATTCGCCGACCTTCACACCTCCGAGAATCTGCCGATAACCCTCGCGCTGATCGCCGATCCTGACCGTGCGTTTGGTGAATTTGCGCCGGTCAGCGGTGACCCAGACCGATTGCGTGCCGTCGCCTTCGCGCACCACGCCGGCCAGCGGGACCGCCGGCGAGCGGATCGGGGCGCCGGTGCTGATGACGAAGGTCGCGAACATGCCGGAGCGCAGTTCGTGGCGCGGATCGTTGATTTCGGAGCGCACGAGCACGCGCCGCGTATTCGGGTCGACGATGGCGCCGATGGTGGTGATTTTGCCGTCAAACACGCGCTCGGGGAAAGCGTTGACCTTGACTTGAACCGGCTGGCCGAGACGGAAAGCCGGGCTGTCGACTTCCGGGACATCGGCTAGCATCCACATGAGGTTGACGTCGGCGACCGTAAACGGCGCTGGCGCATTGCCCGCCTGCACGAAGAGCCCCGGCGCGGCATTGCGCGCGGTCACCCGGCCGTCGATCGGGCTCGGCACGACCAAAGTCGGATCCGCCAGGCGATCGGCGACGATCTTGTCAATCTCCGAGTCGGACTTCCCGAAGATGCGCACCGCATCGCGCGCCGCGCGCAAATTGCCTTCGGCGGTCTGCTGATCGGAAATGCCCTGATCGAGATCGCGCTGCGAGACGGCGAAGGTTTTGTAGAGTTCGCGCAAACGCGCCAGATTGCGCGTGGTCAGGTCCATGACGCCAACCGCGGCGATCAAGGTCGATTCGGCCTGCAACAGATCGGGGCTGTCGATGGTGAACAGCGTCTGTCCCTTTTTCACGTCGTCGCCGATCGAGGCGTACAGCGCGATAATGCGGCCCTGATACGGGGTGAAGACCTGCGTCTCCATGTCTTCGTCGAAGTCGATGCTGCCGACCGACGATTTCTCGACCGGGAATTCGCGCTCCTCGACCGGCTCTACTTTCACCGCCGCAAGCTGCGTATCGGAAAGATCGATGCTGTCGCGATCAGCGGCAGACGCAGTCGGTGCGTTGCCCGCTTCGACGCTGGCCTTGGCGCTGGCGCCCAAATCGGCCTTCGGACTCTCGACGTAACGCCACACGCCGAAGGCGACGGCGGCGACGGCGATAATCGCGACGATAAGCGCAGCTCTCGCCCGATTAGTGGTCATACGGGCCGCCATGAATAAATCACACTCGGCATCATCGGGATCGTCGCGAAATGGCCATTACCGGCGACAGGCGTCTACTGTTATTAATCACAGAACTCGGATAAATCACATCGGCCCCTGCAACTAATCACAGTTTATCGCCGCGTTATCATTTCGCTACTGCCAGCGCGATGAACCGATTATGACCAAATAATTCGGAGGCGGCTTCGCTTACGCCACCTGATCGCGTCAAGGATGACGCAAGTGAAAATCGCTGCCGCTGAGCACGCCGGGCCTGCTCCTCGCCGGACCGCCCAGCACACCAGCGGCTCCGGGACGGATCATGTCGTGACCGCCGATGACGGCACGGTTCGCGGTGTTGCCGGTTGCCACAATCGGCACCGCTTTTGGATCGGTCGCGGGCGATGTCCCGGGAGTGTTAGGACGAACCGGCACTGTCATGCCGATGGCGTTTTTGGTGACCGCTTCGGGGGCGTTGGCACCGCCACCAACGATACCCGGCGCGGCGACCCCACCGATGGCGTTTCTGGCCCCCGCGCGCGCGGCTTCGCGCGCCAACGCCGCCCGCGCACGATCTTGCACATGCGCTCCGACCGAGTTGGTCGTTGTCCGGCCCAGACTCATACTACGCGGACGCTCGGGCTGCGCGACGTGGCCTGGCCGTTCCGGCTGGCCCAACAATCCAGGGTGTCGTAGCGGCCGAAAAAACACGCCTTGTTTGCTCTTCTGCCCGAAGCCGCCGTCGCCTTTCTTGGAATAAAGATCGGGCATCACCGTAATACTGGTGTCGAGCGGAGTATTCATGAGTGTTCCCGCCGGCGCTCCCGGTTCGACGGCGTTCGCGCCGCCGCGGCCCGGCTCCGGCGCCGCGCGAGACGAGCCTCCGCCACCACTTGCAGACCTGCTCGCTGCTGCAGCCGCATTCTCATCGCCTGGGGCCGCCGGAGTGGGAAGCGGCGGCGCAATCGGAACCGACGGCGCCGGAGCTGGTTCCAAGCCAGGAGCCGGGACGTTGGTAATGACGCGTTCGGATGCGGGCGGCGTCGGCGCACGCTCGATCGGCGAGGATGCCGGCACACCGACGAGCGGCGCGAGATCGATGTTGATCGCCAGCGGAGCGGCCGAATTGACCGCAAAAATCGTCCTGCCCCAATTCAACAATGCGACCGCAATTGCGCCATGCAAAGCCAATGCGACCGCCAGACTGACGCCCAGGCGCTGTAGCTGAACCCGCTCTTCGGTTGCCATTGCAGCCATGTCTCAATGCGGCCATGTCTCAATCGCGCTGAAGCGCACTACTTCATACATAACAACGAATTCAATGCACGCACCGACAGGGCTGATAGATCAGGTCGGCGTTACTTTTTCATAGAGTCTGCGAGTCCGCGTTCAAGTGATTCGACACGCACTGTGAAAGATCACAGTGCGTGTGGAACCTGAATAATGGACAGTGTGGCCGGGTGATCACAGCCAACCCCTGACGGATGGTAAATAATGACCGCCGTCGGGGGGCCGACTTTGTTTGTCGTTTCACAAAGCGTCAGTGCAGTATGCGCAATCCATCGGTCAGGTGGCTTAGTTTAAGTTCGACTGCCGCCGGCATTGTCATGTTGTTGACAAGTTGCGCGGTCGGCCCGGATTTCGTCCACCCCGCGGCGCCGGAGACGGATCGCTACACCAAAGAGAAGCTGGCGCCGGTCACCTCATCGACCGACGCGCCGACCGGACACGCGCAACGTTTCGTCGAGGGCCGCGACCTGGTGCAGGAGTGGTGGCGATTGTTCAAATCGCCGGCGCTCAACAGCCTGATCGAGCGGGCGCTGAACAATAATCCTAATCTGCAGTCGGCGATTGCCACGCTGCGCGCTGCGACGCAGGCGGTCTACGCTCAGGAAGGCCGCTTCTTCCCGTTTGTCGACGCCAACTTCAACCCGAGCTACAACCAAACCTCCGCCTCGATTACTCCAGTTCCCTCAAGCAACGCGATGGTTTACGGGCTGCATACGGCACAGCTGCAAGTATCCTACACTTTAGACGTTTGGGGACTCAATCGCCGCGCCGTCGAATCTCTGCAGGCGCTGGCCGACAACCAGCGCTTTCAGGTCGAGGCCGCTTATCTGACGTTGGTGTCGAATATCGCCGTGGCGGCGATCAATGAAGCTTCGCTGCGCGCTCAGATAGACGCGACCGTGCAGATCATCGATATCAACACCAAGATGCTCGACATCTTGAAGCGGCAGTTCAATACCGGGTACGCCAACCGCAACGACGTGGCTCTGCAGGAAGCGGCGCTGGCGCAAGAGCAAGCGACACTGCCGCCGTTGCGCAAGGCGCTGCAACAGAACCGCGACTTGCTCACCGCTCTCGCCGGCGCCTACCCGAGCGACGAACCGCACGAAACCTTCAGGCTCGACGCGCTGCATTTGCCGACCGATCTGCCGGTGAACGTACCCTCCAAACTGATCGAGCAGCGTCCGGACGTGCGCGCCGCCGAAGAGCAGCTGCACTCAGCTAGCGCGTTGATCGGCGTCGCCACCGCGAACGTCCTGCCGAGTTTTACCATCAGCGGCAACGCCGGATACATGAGCACGCTGATGTCCACTTTGACACAGCCGCAAAATGCCTTTTTCACGATCGCCGGCAACGCCACCCAGACGCTTTTCGACGCCGGCATCTTGCTGCATCAATTGCAGGGGGCCAACGACACGTACAACGCCGTGGCATGGGGCTATAAGAGCACCGTGGTCGGCGCCGTGCAAAATGTCGCCGACTCGCTGCGCGCCATTCAAAACGACGCCGAGGCGCTCAAGGCGGCGCGCGACTTCGAGCGCGCCTCCAAGATCAGCTTCGATCTGGCGCACCAGCAGATGGAAACCGGCTACGCCAACATCCTGATCTTGCTCACCGCGCAGCAGACCTATCTGCAGGCGCTGATCCAGGTGGTGCAGGCGCGTCAGGCGCGGCTCGCGGACACGGTCGCGCTCTATCAGGCGCTCGGCGGCGGCTGGTGGAATCGCGCCAAGCCCCCGACCGAAAAGATTCTCAACGTCGGCACCGACAAGGCCGACACCGTGACCGGCACGGACGTGGAAGAGAACTTCCTGCGCGGCATCAAACCGTTCCCGATTTGGTTTAACTGATCGCACTTGCGGTGCGAATGTGCGCGCTCGCGGCTGGCGCAAAGCCAGCTTGTCACGCGTCCAACACGATCAGCGCCTGGCCTTCCGCCACCATTTCGTCGACAGCGACCAGGATCGCCCGCACCTTGCCGTCGACCGGGCTCGTGACCGGAATCTCCATTTTCATTGCTTCAACGACGGCAACATCGTCGCCCTTCTTCACCGAGGCGCCGACTACAAGCGGCAATGCGCAAACGCGCCCTGCAACCTCGGTCTTGAGCTTGAATTCCCCCATCGCAATCCCTTCTTAGCGCATGATCCAGAAAAGTGGATACCGCCTTTTCGAAAAAGATCATGCTCGGCGAAGCATCTAGCCCGCCCCGATGCGGGCGGATTTATCGCCGCCGGGCTCTTGTGCGGATTTTTCCGCGCGCGCGATACTAGCGATAAAAGAAACGCGCGGCACTGGCTGGCGCCAGCAAAAGCGCCGCCATCGGCTAGCAAGGGAGAAAGCGCATGAATTGGAAGCCTGAACTCGATGAGCTTGCGCGCCGCGAAGCCTTTGCTCGCGAGATGGGCGGGTCCGACAAGGTCAAGCGGCAGCACGACGCCGGGCGGCTGACGGTGCGCGAGCGCGTCGAGCTCCTGCTCGATCCGCAAAGCTTCCACGAAGTCGGCGCCATCTCCGGCAGCGCCGAATACGACGCCACCGGCGAACTAACCAGCCTCACACCGGCGAATTGCGTGTTCGGGCGCGGCCGCATCGATGGCCGGCCGGTCGTCGTCGTTGGCGATGACTTCACCGTGCGCGGCGGATCGGCCGACGCTTCGATCTTTGCCAAGCCGCTGATGGCGGAAGACATGGCGAGCGAACTGCGCCTACCGATCGTCCGCATCATCGAAGGCTCCGGCGGCGGCGGCTCGGTCAAAACCATCGAGACGACCGGCGCGGCCAACCTTCCCGGGCAAGTCGGCACCACGCGGGGCTTTTACATGATGACCGCCAATATGGCGCAGGTGCCGGTGATCGGCCTCGGCCTCGGCTCGGTTGCCGGTCTCGGCGCCGCGCGACTGGTGTCCACACATTATTCCGTCATGACCAAATCGTCGGCCATGTTCGTCGCTGGACCACCGGTGGTCGCGCGGCTCGGACAGGCGCTGGAAAAACAGGAATTGGGCGGGTTCGAAATACAGACCCGCAGCGGCGCCATCGATCATGCGGTCGACACCGAAGAAGAAGCCTTCGCCTGTGCGCGGCGGTTCTTGTCGTATCTGCCGTCATCGGTCCACCGCTTGCCACCGACGTTGCCCAGCGACGACGACCCTGAGCGCGCCGACGACATGCTGATGAACGCGATTCCGCGCAACCGCCGGCAGGTCTACAAGATGCGGCCGATCATCGAAACGCTGGTAGACAAGGGCGCGTTCTTCGAGATCGGCCAGGACTTCGGTCGCGCGATCATTGCCGGGCTGGCGCGCCTGCAGGGCCGCGCCGTAATACTGCTCGCCAGCGATCCTTATCACTATGGCGGCGCGTGGACGGCCGATACCTGCCAGAAGATCACGCGCTTCGTCGATCTCGCCGAAACCTTCCACTTGCCGGTGGTTTATTTGTGCGACTGCCCAGGCTTCATGATCGGGCTCGAAGCCGAACGCGCCGCCACCATCCGTCATGGTGCACGCGCGATGGCCGCAATCAGCCAGACGACCATCCCCTGGTGCACCGTGATCGTGCGCAATTCCTTCGGCGTCGCCGGCGCCGCGCATCAACCGGCCGGCCGCTTCTCGCTGCGCTACGCCTGGCTGTCGGCCTATTGGGGATCGCTGCCGCTCGAAGGCGGCATCGAGGCCGCATACCGAGCGGACATCGAAGCCGCCGCCGATCCGAAAGCGAAGCTCGCCGAAATCGAGGAGCGCCTGAACAAGCTCCGCTCGCCGTTTCGAACCGCCGAACGCTTTTGGGTCGAGGAGATTATCGATCCGCGAAAGACGCGTTCATTGCTCTGCGAATTTGCCCGCCTTGCCGAGCCGCTGCGCACGCCGGGGCTCGCGTCATTTGCGATCAGGCCGTAATCGGGACGCTTGCTTCGTCAGGCGAAGCGGCGCTGCTGCTGCCGTTCGGCGCTCGCAACATCGCGCTGCGGCATGCCGCGGGCTTGCGCGCCATATCAAGCTCGAGAACTCCGGACACCATCACCACCGCTTGCGGCCGGTTGCCGTTCTCGGAACGAACATACCGGAGTGCGGCCTCGCGGCTCACAAACATGCCGCCGCAAATTCCTCTCAGATCCTGCACCACCCAATTGCCGCGCTCGTCCTGGCCGATCATGAACACCGGCGGCCGAAGCCACGAGGGAGGCTCGGCTTGTTTTGCTTGAATCACAGACGTTCTCCTTCAAAGAGGCGCGGCGCGAGCGGAACCGCCAGCGGATAATCCGGTATCAGGCCGCCCGCCCAGCGCAACGCTTTGTGCACCCAGGCAATCAACCGCGGGCCTCGGTTTTCGACGTCAAGCTCGAAGCGCTCGGTCAGAAACATGGTCGCGGAGCCGGCGCCGGCGCTGTGCAGCTTGGCAAAGCGAAGCGCCGAGTTCTTGAACAAAAACACGCCGCCGGCGCGCCCTTCGGCCTCGCGCACCACTCACAATCCGTGTTTGTTGCGGGCGACAAAGAACAGTGGGATCGATTCGCTCAAGAAGCGCGATTGCGGACGGCGCGGAAATTCGCGCGCATTGCCGGCCAGCGCGGACGCGTTGCGCCGCCGATCAAACCGTTGCGGATAGCATTTCACCACCAGGCAAAGTCCGCGCAGAACCGCGCGGTCAGTGTCGATCGATGCAGCCGTCCTGGTCATAATCGCAACCGTGGTTCGACAAATCATTGCGCGGCGAAATGTGCGCTCAGTCGTGTATGAATTCGAGACGGAACGGCGGGCAGGCGCATAAAGCCGGCATAGGGGCGTTTGCCACAGCCGATTTTTGGTTGCCCTGAAAGCTTTGCGCGTTGTCCGCGGCGGCGCAATGCGCGGTCCAAAAGACACCGGGGTCTGTTAATCTCAATACGGTTGGTGCCTGAAAGAACGGAGCTCGCCATGACGCGCACTGTTTTTCTGACGGCCGCAGCGATTATGACGGCGAGTTTGGCGTTGGCGGCCGCGCCCACACCAACTGCAAATGCCGATGTCGGTGCGGCGGTGCGCGCTCCCGAAGGCGCCGTCCCGGTCAGACTCGCCATGGGGCCGACCAGCGCGGCGCATCTGCCCGGCGGTACCGGAGGGTCTAGCAGTTCGGCCTCAAATTGCTCCTCGTCGACCTGCCTCAGCAGCCACAAAAAGATCAAGCACCAGACGCAACATTCGTCGTAAGCGGTTGGCTTTAAAAGTGTTGCGGGATTAGAGTCGCGCCCCAAGATGGCTTTTTCAGCACGCCATTTTTATAGGAATCTTATGCGGCGAGACACGCCGCCCTCTCGCATTTTTATGGCGATAGTAACAGCTAAGCGTCCGGGGATGGCGATACTTTTTATAGCTCGATGGTTCACACGCCGCTCGATTGCATCTGCTATTACAAATCTTCGTTCGCGAACTTGGGGTAGCTCCATGATGGATTTCGTCATGCTGGGGATCGGATTGGCCCTGTTCATTGTGTCGGTCGGCTACGTTTACGCCTGCGATCAGCTTTAGAGGCCACGGCCATGCTTTTCGATTATTCGCTTGCCGGCATCGTCACGGCGGCGTTGCTCATCTACCTGACCTACGCCCTGTTGCGGCCCGAGCGGCTCTAAAGGGACTGCAAACATGACCGCCGTCGGCTGGACCCAAATAGTATTGTATTGCGTCATCATCGTTGCGCTGACGCCGTTGCTTGGCGCGTATATGACGCACGTGTTAAACGGCGAGCGCACCTTTTTGTCGCCGATCCTGCGTCCGGTTGAAGTCGGCATCTACAAGATTGCCGGCGTCAATGAACGCCATGAGCAACATGCGGTCACTTATACGGTCGGCATGCTGCTGTTCCACGTCGGCGGCCTCCTGATTCTCTATGTGTTGATGCGCCTTCAGGCCGTGCTCCCGTTCAACCCGGCGGAGCAATCGGCCGTCGCGCCCGACCTCTCCTTCAATACCGCGGTGAGCTTCATCACCAACACCAATTGGCAGAACTACGGCGGCGAAAGCACGATGTCCTACCTCGTGCAGATGCTCGGGCTGACGCACCAGAACTATCTGTCGGCGGCGACCGGCATTGCGCTCGCAGCCGCGCTCATTCGCGGCTTTGCGCGCCATTCGGCGCGCACCGTCGGCAATTTCTGGGTCGATGTCACCCGCATCACCCTCTATATCCTCATCCCGATCTGCGTCCCGGTCGCGCTTTTCCTGGTTTGGCAGGGCATGCCGCAGACCCTCGGTCCCTATGTTGAAGCCACCACTCTCGAAGGCGCAAAGCAGACGATCGCGGTCGGGCCGGTAGCCTCGCAGATCGTGATCAAGATGCTCGGCACCAATGGCGGCGGCTTTTTCAATGCCAACGCCGCGCATCCGTTCGAGAACACCACGGCGTTGTCGAACTTCGTGCAGATCATCTTGATTTTCGCCCTCGGTGCCGGTCTGACCAACGTGTTCGGCCGCATGGTCGGCGATCAACGTCAGGGCTGGGCCGTGCTCGCGGTCATGGGCGTGCTGTTCGTCGGCGGCGTCATCGCCTGCTACGCGGCCGAAGCGCATGGCAACGACGCGCTCAACGCGCTTGGTCTCACCGGCGGCAACATGGAAGGCAAAGAGGTCCGCTTCGGCATCGTCGGGTCGGCTCTGTTCGCCGTCGTCACCACGGCAGCGTCCTGTGGCGCGGTCAACGCCATGCATGACAGCTTTACCGCGCTCGGCGGCATGATTCCGCTGATCAATATTCAGCTCGGCGAAATTATCGTCGGTGGCGTCGGCTCGGGCATGTACGGCATGTTGCTCTTCGTCATCGTCGCCATTTTCGTCGCCGGTCTCATGGTCGGCCGCACGCCGGAATATGTCGGCAAGAAGATCGAAGCCAAGGAAATGCAGATGGCGATGCTGGCGATCCTGGTCCTGCCGCTGATGTATCTGGGCTGGACCGCCGTCGCCTTGCTGGTACCGTCGGCCGTGACGGCGATGGGCAATCCCGGTCCGCACGGCTTTACCGAAGTGCTCTACGCCTATACCTCGCAGACCGGCAATAACGGCTCAGCGTTCGCGGGCTTAAGCGCCAATACCCTGTTCTACAATCTCACCAGCGCCGTCGCGATGTTCATCGGTCGGTTTTGGATGATCATCCCGACCATGGCCATTGCCGCGTCCTTGGCCGAGAAGAAATCGATCCCGGCTTCGGCCGGCACGATTCCGACCACCGGCGGCTTGTTCGTCGGCCTAGTCGTGGGCGTGATCATCATTATCGGCGGGCTGACGTTTTTCCCGGCGCTGGCGCTCGGACCGCTCGCCGAGCAGCTGGCGATCAATGCCGGCACGCTGTTCTCGGCAAATTAGGCTTTCGGAGCGTCCGCGATGGAGACTTCACAGCTGCGCAAAAGCCTGCCGGTTTCGGCGCTCTTCGATCCAAAGATCGTCGTCCCGGCGATCGGCTCCGCCTTCGTCAAGCTTAATCCGCTTAAGCTAATGAAGAACCCGGTCATGTTCGTGCTCGAAGTCGTCACCGCGCTGACGACGGTCATTTTTATCCGCGATCTGGCGACCGGCGGGACACACCTCGGCTTCGAATTCCAGATCATCCTGTGGCTGTGGTTCACGGTGTTGTTCGCCAATTTCGCCGAAGCCGTCGCCGAAGGACGCGGCAAGGCGCAGGCCGACACGTTGCGCCGTCAGCGCACCGAAACACAAGCCAAGCTGATCAACGGATCGGGCGATCAGCAGAGCTATCGGCTGGTGCCGAGCACGGGTCTTAAGGTGGGCGACCTGGTCTTGGTCGAGGCCGGCGATCTGATCCCCTCCGACGGCGAAGTGGTCCAGGGCATGGCGTCGGTCAACGAAGCCGCCATCACCGGGGAATCGGCTCCGGTCATTCGCGAATCCGGCGGCGACCGCTCGGCCGTAACCGGGGGCACCCAGGTGTTGTCCGATTGGATCCGCGTGCGCATAACGGCGGCGCCCGGCTCGACCTTCCTCGATCGGATGATCCGGCTGGTCGAGGGCGCCGAACGGCAGAAGACTCCGAACGAAATCGCGCTCGATATTCTCTTGGTCGGCCTGACCATCATCTTTGTGTTCGCAACCGCGACCATCCCGAGCTATGTCGCCTACACCGGCGGCTCGATTTCGGTCGTGGTCCTGGTGGCGTTGTTCGTGACGCTCATTCCCACCACCATCGGCGCGTTGTTATCGGCCATCGGCATTGCCGGCATGGACCGGCTGGTGCGCTTTAACGTGCTCGCCATGTCCGGACGCGCGGTAGAGGCGGCCGGCGACGTCGATACACTCCTCCTCGACAAGACCGGCACCATTACGCTTGGCAACCGGCAGGCCACCGAATTCAAGCCGCTGCGCAGCGTCAGCGACCAGGAACTAGCCGACGCGGCGCAGCTGGCGTCGCTCGCCGACGAGACGCCGGAAGGGCGTTCCATCGTCGTGCTGGCGAAGGAAAAATACGGCATCCGCGGTCGCGACCTGG
The DNA here is from genome assembly GCA_964459765.1 of uncultured Hyphomicrobiales bacterium. GTDB lineage: Bacteria > Pseudomonadota > Alphaproteobacteria > Rhizobiales > Xanthobacteraceae > BOG-931. Next base: position 14,408 of record CAYWNY010000003.1, read on the forward strand.
CCGACTTGCACGCCAATTTCATTCCGTTCAGCGCGCAGACACGCATGAGCGGCGTGGAGGTCGGCTCGTCGTGGGTGCGCAAAGGCGCCGTCGACTCGATCTTGAATTTCATCAACGCTGCACCGGCCGCCGTTGTCGGCATGACGTCAGCGCCGCGCCCGAGCCTGAGCGGCGAGACCGTGCGCGAGGTTACCGCGCTCGCCGACACGATCGCGAAATCCGGCGGCACGCCCCTGGTCGTGGCCAAGGACGGCCGCATTCTCGGCGTCATTCATCTCAAAGACATCGTCAAGGGCGGCATCCGCGAGCGCTTCGCCGAATTGCGCCGCATGGGCATTCGCACCATCATGATCACCGGCGACAATCCAATGACCGCCGCGGCGATCGCGGCTGAAGCCGGGGTTGACGATTTTCTGGCGCAGGCGACGCCCGAGGATAAGCTGCGCCTGATCCGCGATGAGCAGGCCAAGGGCAAGCTTGTCGCCATGTGCGGCGACGGCACCAACGACGCGCCGGCGCTGGCGCAAGCCGACGTCGGCGTCGCCATGAATACCGGCACGCAGGCCGCGCGCGAAGCCGGCAACATGGTCGATCTCGATTCCAACCCGACCAAGCTCATCGAGATCGTCGAGATCGGCAAGCAGCTGCTGATGACGCGCGGCGCGCTCACCACCTTCTCGATCGCCAACGACGTGGCCAAGTACTTCGCCATCATCCCGGCGATGTTCGTCGCTTTCTATCCGCAGCTGCAGACGCTCAACATCATGCGGCTGCAGACGCCCGAGAGTGCGATCCTTTCGGCAATCATCTTCAATGCGCTTGTCATTGTCGCGTTGATCCCGCTGTCGCTCAAAGGCGTGCGCTATCGTCCGATCGGCGCCGCCGCGCTGTTGCGCCGCAATCTTTGGATCTACGGCGTCGGCGGCGTGATCATTCCATTCATAGGCATCAAGGCGATCGACCTCGCGGTCACCGCCTTTCATCTCGCCTAAGGAAGAGGCCCGCTATGTTGCGCGAGATCCGTCCCGCGATCGTCGTTCTGGTCGTCCTGACGCTCATTACCGGGCTGGCTTATCCGCTGGCCATCACCGGCATCGCCGAAGTTATTTTTCCCCGCCAGGCGCAGGGCAGTCTGATCGAACGCGATGGCCGCGTAGTCGGCTCCGCGCTCATTGGGCAGGACTTTACCAGCGACAAATACTTCCACGGCCGGCCGTCGGCGACGACTGCCCCCGATCCGAAAGATCCCACCAAGACGGTGGCTACGCCTTACAACGCCGCCAATTCCGGCGGTTCCAATCTTGGGCCATCCAATAAGGCGCTGATCGACCGCGTGCAGGGCGACCTCGACAAGCTTCGGGCCGAGAATCCGTCAATGCCGGTCCCGGTCGACTTGGTCACGACGTCGGGAAGCGGGCTTGACCCGGATATCTCGCCGGAAGCCGCGTACTTCCAGGTCCCCCGTGTTGCCAAGGCGCGCAACTTGACCGAAAATCTAGTGCGTCAGCTCGTCAGCGATCACGTCGAGGAACGTTTCCTCGGACTTTTGGGCGAGCCGCGCGTGAACGTCCTCTTGCTCAATCTCGCGCTCGACCGGCTGTCAGCCGGATAGCGACGCACCCGGGACGTCTAGAGACCTGATTGGTGATGGCGGATCCGCGGCGCGATTCCGAACATAGGCCCTCGCCGGAAGCCCTGCTCGAAGCAGCGCGCCGCGAAGAAGGCCGCGTCGGCAAGCTGCGAATTTTTGTCGGCGCCGCGCCCGGCGTCGGCAAGACCTACGAGATGCTGCAGCAAGCGCATGCCCGCAAAAAGGACGGCTACGATGTCGTCGCCGGCATCGTCGAGACCCACGGCCGCAGAGACACGGAAGCGTTGCTGCAAGGCCTGGAAGTCGTTCCGCGCCGGCACATCGAATACAAAGGCCAGTGGTTCGAGGAAATGGACCTCGATGCGCTGATCGCGCGCCGGCCGCAGATCGCGCTGGTCGACGAACTCGCGCATACAAATGTCGAAGGCAGCCGCCACCCCAAACGCTACCTCGACGTCGAAGAGCTGATGAATGCCGGCATCGACGTCTACACCACCGTCAACATCCAGCACATCGAAAGCCTCAACGACGTGGTGGCGCAAATCACTCATGTACGCGTGCGCGAGACCGTGCCGGACGCCGTGTTCGACCGCGCCGATGCCGTCGAACTGGTCGACCTGACCCCCGACGATCTGATCCAGCGGCTCCGCGAAGGCAAAGTTTATGTTCCCAAGCAGGCCGAGCGCGCTCTCGAACATTTCTTTTCCCCGGCCAATCTGACTGCTTTGCGCGAGCTCGCCTTGCGCCGCACCGCCGAGCGGGTCGACGACCAATTGCTCACCGAAATGCAGGCGCACGCCATTTCGGGACCGTGGGCGGCCGGCGAGCGCATTCTGGTCTGCATCAGCGACGACCAGCGCTCCGCCGGCCTCGTCCGTTATGCTAAGCGGCTCGCGGACCGGCTTCATGGGCCGTGGACGGCGCTCTATGTCGAGGGACGTCGTGCGCTGCAACTATCGGACGAAGAACGCGATCGCATCGCCGACACTTTGCGGCTGGTCGAAGCGCTCGGCGGCGAGGCGATTACGCTGCCCGCCAGCCATCGGCAAATCGCCGAGGACGTCGTCAATTACGCGCAGGCCAACAATGCGACGCAAATCGTGATCGGCAAGTCGGAGCGGTCGCGCTGGTTCGAAATCTTGCACGGCTCGGTGGTGCACGATCTTGTCCGCCGCTCCGGCAACATCAGCGTCCACGTCATCGCCGGCGAGACTATCGAGGGAGAGCCGATCCCTAAAAAGACCGTTCGCGCCGCCGAGCGCGACGAGACCGCCGATCCGCAGCCTTATGGCCTTGCGCTCCTTGCGGTGGCGATAGCGCTCGGCTTCGCCGAGCTGATCCGGCCCTGGTTCGGGGTCGAGAATGTCGATCTGGTGTTTCTCACCGCGGTCGTCAGCGTCGCGGTTCGGCTCGGTTTATGGCCGTCGCTGCTGGCCAGCGTCGCAGCCTCGCTCTGCTACAACTTCTTTTTCCTGCCGCCGATCTACAGCTTCACCATTACCGGCCCGACCAATATCGCGGCCTTCATTTTGTTTATTCTGGTGGCCGTCATTGCTTCGTCGGTGTCCGTGCGCGGCCGTACCGAGGCGGCGGCTGCCGTCGATCGCGCCCGCACGACTGAGTCGCTTTATTCATTCAGCCGCAAGCTCGCCGGCACCGGAACGCTCGACGACGTGCTTTGGGCCACCGCCTATCAGACCGCGTTGATGCTCAAAGTGCGGGTGGTGCTGCTGCTGCCGGAGAACGGCATGATCGCGGTCAAGGCCGGCTATCCGCCGGAGGATATCCTCGACGACGCCGATCTCGCGGCGGCGAAATGGGCCTGGGAGAATGACCGTGCCGCGGGCCGCGGCTCGGACACGTTGCCCGGCGCCAAGCGGCTGTTTCTGCCAATGCGTACCGGCCGCGGCGCCGTCGGCATCATGGGCATCGACAGCGACAAACCGGGCCCGTTGCTCACGCCCGATCAACGGCGGCTCCTCGACGCGCTGCGCGATCAGGGCGCGCTCGCGATCGAACGCGTGCGGCTGGTCGAAGACATGGACCGGGTCGAACGCGCCGCCGAAACCGAGCGGCTGCGCTCGGCGCTGCTGACCTCAATCTCGCACGATCTGAAGACGCCGCTGGCGGCCGTGCTCGGCGCCGCCGAAACGTTGCGCGACGTCGGGGACAGATTGACGGACGGGGAGAAGGTCGATCTCTTGACGACCATCATCGAGGAGTCCGAACGGCTCAACCGCTTCATCGCCAACCTGCTCGACATGACCAAGCTTGAATCGGGCGCCGTTTCCCCAAATGTCGGCTTGCACGACGTCGGCGAGATCGTCGGCTCGGCATTGCGGCGCGCAAGCCGCATCCTGGCCAATCACAGAGTCGAGCTCGATCTGGCGCCGGACCTGCCGATGCTGGCACTCGACGCAGTGCTGTTTGAGCAAGCCCTGTTCAATCTACTCGACAATGCCGCCAAATATTCGCCGCCCGAAACCACCATCCGCGTGCAAAGCTGGCAAGATGGCGATTCGGTTTTCTTGCGCGTGCTCGATGAAGGCAGCGGCATTCCGCCCGGCGATCTGGAGCACATCTTCGACAAATTCTATCGGGCGCAAAAGACCGACCAGGTCCGCGCCGGCACCGGACTCGGACTCGCGATTTCGCGCGGCTTCGTCGAAGCCATGAACGGCACCATCATCGCCGCTAACCGCACCGACCGCAGCGGCGCCGCATTTACGATTCGCTTGCCGATCCCGCGCGCGCGACAAAGCCTGGACGCGGCCGCATGAGCGCCGCCCCACTCCGGGTGTTGGTGGTCGATGACGAGCCGCCGATCCGCAAGCTCCTGCGCATGGGCCTGAGCGCACAGGGCTACCAAACGCTTGAAGCGCCAAACGGCAAGACTGCACTCGAATTGCTCGAGCAGGCCCCCGACTTGGTCATTCTCGACCTCGGCCTGCCCGACGTAAAAGGCCTCGAACTGTTGCGCACCATTCGCGCGCGCAACGAGAGCGTTCCGATCGTGGTGTTGTCGAGCCGCGGCGACGAAGCCGGCAAGGTTGCCGCGCTCGACCTCGGCGCCGACGACTACGTCACCAAGCCGTTCGGGATGGAGGAGCTGCTGGCGCGCATGCGGGCGGCCCTTCGGCATCAGTTACAGATTCACGGCGAGCGACCAGTTTTTAAGGTCGGCGACCTCTCGGTCGATCTGGTCCGCCGTCTGGTCAAAGTCGGCGACAAGGAGGTCAAACTGTCGCCAAAGGAATACGATCTGCTGCGCGTCCTGGTGCAGCACGCCGGCAAGGTCCTAACCCACAAATTTTTGCTCGGCGAATTGTGGGACGACCTGACGGACGCCCAGTATCTTCGCGTCTATGTGCGCCAGCTGCGGCAAAAGATCGAAGCCGACCCGGAGCGGCCACAATTTATCCTCACTGAAACCGGGATCGGCTACCGGCTGCGCGCACCGGATTAGCGCATGATCCGGAAAAGTGGACACCGGTTTTCCGAAAAAGATCATGCGCCAGCGTAGAATCTAGACCACGATCCGATTCAACCTGATCGGATCGTGGTCTAGATAGCGCGCAGCGCGATGGCAAGTCGTGCAAATGTGCGGTGCATCGTTTATTGATGCCACCGACAGACTGTCGGGAGGATTACACCATGGCCGAAGAGCTCGTTTTCTACACCAACCCACGCTCACGCGGACGCATCGTGCGCTGGATGCTAGAAGAGGTCGGGCAGCCGTACCGCACCGAAGTACTCGACTACGGCACGACCATGAAGGCGCCGGCGTATCTCGCGATCAACCCCATGGGCAAGGTGCCGGCGCTGCGCCACGGCGAAGCAGTAGTCACCGAGGCCGCGGCCATCTGCGCCTACCTCGCCGACGCGTTTCCGCAAGCCGGATTGGCGCCGCCGCCCGGCGATCGTCTGCGCGCTCCCTATTATCGCTGGCTGTTTTTCGCCGCGGGCCCGCTCGAGGCGTCGGTCACCAACAAGAAATTTGGCTTCGTGGTGCCGCCGGAACGCCAGGCGTCGGTCGGCTATGGGTCTTATGACCTGGCGACAAAAACGCTCGAAGACGCCGTGTCGGCGGGCGACTATCTCGTGGGCGGGAAATTTAGCGCCGCCGACGTCTATATCGGCTCGCATATCGGCTTTGGCCTGATGTTCGGCACGCTCGAAAAGAAACCGGCATTCGAGCGTTATCTGCAGCGACTGACGGCGCGTCCAGCCTATCAGCGCGCCAACGAACTCGACAATGCACTGATGCCGCCGCAGAAGGCGGCAAGCTGATTTAAGTTTTTGGGAGCCGCATCAGCGGCTCCCCGACCCGGATATTGACGCCCTCGCGCACATTCTCGGTGAGCTCAAAGCCTTCCGGCGCAAAGACGATGATGGTCGAGCCATGCTCGAACCAGCCGAGTTCGTCGCCTTTGCGGAAGTCGGCGTCGCACGGCAGCGCATTGGGCCCGCGATGCGCAAGATTGAGCGGCGCGTCGAGGCAATGCAGGCGAATGCTGGCGACCAGAATGGCGGCGACCGCAACCAAAGTCACCGGTGCGCCGTTCGTGGCGAGCGTTGTGCGCACCATAGCGCGCTCGTTCTTGCAAAACAGGCGCTCGACGCGCTTGAGCGCGATCGGGTTGACGTTCCACGTATCGCCGGAAATGTAGATCACTTCCTCTACCCGGCAGTCGTGCGGCGCGTGGAAGCGATGATACATGCTCGACGTGAGGCGGAGCGTCACATAGCGGCCGTTGCGGTGCGCCTCGACCAGCGCGCGGCCGTGGAGCAAGTCCTCGAGTATGTAGGGAAAGCCCTTGGCCTGAAAAAGCTCGGTGCCGGCGATCGCGCCGCAGGCCCCGACAATGGCATCGCAGGGACTGACCAGGATGTCGGTCCGGGCGTCGATCGGCCGCGCGCCGTCTTTGAGTTCGCGCGTGAAGCAATCGTGCACGCTGCGGAACCGTGTCTTCTTGGCCTCCCCAAGATCGAGGTCGGAAAACAGCCGCCAAACGGCGATCGAAGCGTCGCGGATAAGCGGTTGCTCGATTTTGCTGAACCAGCCGACGAACTGCGTGGCCAACCGCCGCGGAATGCGGTTGGTCAGGAGGAAGTTGATATCCTCCTGCGCCAACAACCGCATAAGTCCGGACCGCACTGTCATGGCGCTGTCAAATCCGGCGCGTAGACCGCGATTCGATGGCACTGGCAACGACTTGGGCTACTGCTACACTGGCGCTCTACGGGGTTGGCGGCGCTGCGCTCGCGACCTCGTTTTATAAGCTGCGGCGCCGCCTCAATCTGTCGCAGGCCAAACACAAGTCGCTCTCCGGCCATTCGCGAATCGCCCGGCGGTTGGCCGCGCTGGTGCCGTTTTACGAATACGACGAAGCGCACTTCTTTTGCGCCGACGGTGCGCCCGAAGCAGTGTTGCAACGCCGCCGCACCGGCTTTGCGAGGCTCTCCACGCTTTATAAAACGCGCCTCGCCGAGACCGTCGCCCGCACCGCCGAGGCCGCCGAGAGCATTTCCGACCTGCAATTCACCAGCGCCTATCGCGTGCCATTCCAGTTCAACCGTTATGTGCGCCAGCACCTGCCGCCGGCGAGCTTCATGCAATCGAGCTCGGGCGTCATGGTAACCGACCTTGACGGCAATCACTTCTACGACGTCAGCGGCTCCTACGGCGTCAACGTGCTCGGCTACGACTTCTATAAGGGCGCCATCGAGCGCGGCGCTGCGCGGGTGCGCGAACTCGGCCCGGTGCTCGGCCCCTATCATCCGCTGATTATCGAGAATGTGAATATTTTGAAGGCGATTTCCGGGCTCGATGAAGTGTCCTTCCACATGTCGGGAACGGAAGCGGTGATGCAGGCGGTGCGGCTCGCGCGCTATCACACACGCCGCTCGCACCTGGTGCGGTTCTGCGGCGCCTATCACGGCTGGTGGGGCGACGTGCAGCCGGGCATCGGCAATCCGGTTCCGGCCCACGAAACCTATACGCTGGCCGACATGTCCGAGGCTTCGCTGCACGTCATCCGCACCCGAAGCGACATTGCCTGTGTCCTGATCAACCCGCTGCAGGCGCTGCATCCGAACGCCTCCGCCGCGAGCGACTCGGCGCTCCTCGACAGCGGGCGGCGCGCCCATTTCGACAAGGACGCCTACGCCGCCTGGCTCAAGGCGCTGCGCGAGGTCTGCACCGAGCGCAATATCGTCCTGATCTTCGACGAAGTGTTCGTCGGCTTCCGGTTGGCGATCGGCGGCGCGCAGGAATATTTCGACGTGCGTGCCGACCTTGTGACCTACGGCAAGACCCTGGGCGGCGGACTTCCGATCGGCGTCGTCTGCGGCAAAAGCCATTTGATGAAGCGCTATCGCGACGATCGGCCGGCCGATATATGCTTTGCCCGCGGCACCTTCAATTCCCACCCCTACGTCATGGCGGCGATGAATGAATTCTTGCGCCACCTGCAGACCCCGCGCGGCCGCGCCGTCTACGACGACCTCGACCGGACCTGGGACGAGCGGTCGCGGCGGCTCAATGAACGGCTCGGCGCGGAAGGATTGCCGGTGCACGTCGCCAATATCTCCTCGATCTGGACCGTGTGCTACACGCGGCCGTCGCGCTACAATTGGATGTTCCAATATTACCTCCGCGCGGAAGGGCTGGCGTTGAGCTGGGTCGGCACCGGACGGCTGATTTTCAGTCTCGACTATACCGAAGCCGATTTCGCGGCGGTGGCCGATCGCTTCGTCAGAGCCGCGCAAGCGATGCAAGGCGATGGCTGGTGGTGGAATAGTCCGACCCTGACCAACAAATCGATCAAGCGGGCGATCCTCAAAGAGACGATCGCCCGACGCCTGTTTTCCCAAAGCTCGCAAACCTACCGCATGATCCGGAAAAGTGGATACCGATTTTCCGAAATAGATCATGCGCCAGCGAAGGATCCGGACCATGATCCGATTCAACCAAATCGGATCATGATCTAGCGCCGTCACGGCAACGAATAAGCCTGCGCGCCCTGGCAAAGACCGTCGGCGCTAAGTCAGCCGCGGCAGCTCTTCCGGCTCGACGTCTTCCTCGTCTTCCCACTCCGCGACTTCGCGGCCGATGCCGGGATCGATCAATTCGCCGCGCAAAAGCGCCAGCGGCGCCTTGTGGTAGAGCTTGATGTCGTTGAACGGGTCGGTGAGGATTTTGGTGGCCCACACCAGGCCGGTCTGCACGTCTTTGATGAAGAACAAATGCACGGTGCGGAACAGCACGCCGCCAATGCCGATGACGAGCCACATTTCCGCTACCTGGCGGATGAAGTCCATCTTGCCGGCGGCCGGCGTGAAGATGCCCAACAGGGTCGGATCGAAAAAGAGCACTGCAGGCGACAGCGCCCAGATCGTCATCAACACCACCTTGCGGCGGAGATTGTAGCCGACCTTGATCTCTTCCTTGTGTTCGTGGGTGGCGTGATTGACGGTGTCGTAGTCTTTAGGCTCGAAGAAAAAGTGACCGCATTGGCGCGTGGTCATCGACACCAGCCAGCCGGCCAAAGCGGAGATGGCCGGATCCTTGAAGATCATCAGGTAGGAGAACAAAAAGCTGACCGCGCTGACGAAGTGCAGCGACTGATTGATCCGGCTGTGATGATAATAACGATGATCGTCCCAGCGTTGAGTACGCAAAGCCAAGAGAAAGCCGCCCATCTGTGTCCCCCGTGCTCCGGTCATCGTTTTTAGATATGGCGATTCGGTGAATCCCCGATGACAGACGGGCGACCGCCGTCTGAAAAGAATCGCCGGCGAGCCTTTGTCAGGATGCGGCGCGGGCAGCGGGGAAGTCGGGTTCCGACTTACCCGACGGTGCCACCTGTGCGGCCTCCTTGGCGAAGCGAATCAGCGAAAAATGCCCGAGCGGCGGCATCGATCGGCGCTCGATCAGGCGGATGCCGGAGGTGCGCGCCACCCATTTTGCATAGCGCTCGAAGGAGAACTCGGTGCGCCAACCGAGCTTGCGCACGGCCGGCTGGAACCAATGCTCGAGGGTGCGCCGCAGCCCCGCTTCCGCGCCGACGCGGGTGACGACAATGATCTCACCGCCGGGTTTGAGAACCCGGGCGAATTCGTCGAGCACAGCTTCCGGATTTGGCGCGGTACTGACCACGTATTGCGCCACCACGACATCGAACGAATTGTCGGGGAAGGTGAGACGTTCGGCGTCCATCACGTAAAGCCCTTCGACATTGCTCAGGTCGAACTCGGTCACGCGTTCGTGGGCCTTGCGCAGCATCTGCTCGGAAATGTCGATGCCGGTCAGCCGGCAATTCTTCGAATAATGCGGCAAGGCAATGCCGGTGCCGACGCCGACTTCGAGGATGCGTCCGCCGATCTTTTCAGCTGCCTCGATCGCGGCATCGCGGCCGCGCTCGAACACCGCACCGAACACAATGTCGTAGACCGGCGCCCAGCGGTCGTAAGCCTTGGTGACGGTCTGTTTATCGAGGTCTGCATTCGCGAGGCTGGTCATAGCTCATCCTTTAGTTGCCACCCTTAAACTCCAAACACCGAAACTTAGGAGTAAAGTCGATTCCTCAGCCCGGTGCCGTTTCGGTAACGGTCATTGCCGTTTCGATTTCGCGCGCGCCGCCGGTCGCCACCTTGCGCACATGGCCGATGAACTGCCGCGCGCTGTTTTCCCAGGAATAGTCGAGCGCGAATTCACGGCAGGCCTCTCGAGACAGCTTGAGCGCCTCAAGACAGGCGCGGCGCAGGTCTTCGTCCAAGAAGCCGACCGGCCGGTCGCCGACCACGTCTTTCGGACCGGTGACGGGAAAAGCAGCGACCGGCACGCCGCTCGCCAACGCCTCGAGCTGCACGATGCCGAAGGTATCGGTCCGGCTGGGGAAGACGAATACATCCGCAGCAGCCAAATGCGCAGCCAGCGTGCCGTTCTCCAGCGGTCCGAGAAATTTCGCGTCGGGAAAGTCGCGGCGAAGCTTCGCTTCTTGAGGACCCGTGCCAACCACGACCTTGGTGCCGGGAAGATCGAGCGACAAGAACGCTTCCAGATTCTTCTCCACGGCGACGCGACCGACGGTCATGAAGATCGGCCGCGGCAAGCCGATATCGATGGCGCGATCGGGGCGGAACAGGTCGATGTCGACGCCGCGCGTCCACATGCCCAGATGGCCGAAGCCGCGTTCGGTCAGCTCGTTGGTCAGTGAGGGCGTTGCCACCATGGTGACGGTGGCGCCGGCGTGAAACCAGCGCAGTACCGCATAGATCCAGCTCTCCGGCAGCGGCGAGCGCGCCGAAATGTATTCGGGAAAGCGCGTGGTGTAGCTCGTGGTGAACGGTCGGCCGTTGCGGCGGCAGTAGGCGCGCACGGCAAACCCGATCGGCCCCTCGGTCGCCAGATGAATAGCATCCGGGTTGGCCGCCTCGATGCGCTCGGCGATTCCCCTTCGATTGGGGATGGCAAGGCGCAAGCCCGGATAGGTCGGCAGCTGAAAAGACGGAAATCCGTCGGGCGATAGAAACTCAACCGTCACCCCGAGTTTGCTTGACGCCCGGGCCAGCGAGCCTAGCGTCCTTACGACCCCATTCACCTGCGGATGCCACGCATCGGTGGCGACAAGAACCTTCATCGGGTGTGCGGCCAAAGGCCGCCCCTCGCTAATGTCGAATCGAGTGCGGCAACATTTACCGTTTCATATCTCAATCGTGTGACGGTGACGCGGCAGCGCCGTCCGGATAGCGTCGGCTCGTAACAATACTGTTACAGTTCGATGAGAGTTTGCCGCACGAATCGCGCGAGGACGGCTTTGTTGACGTTCGTTACCTCGCGCCGCACCGGGACGTGACCAGCAATACCGCGCAAAAGATCGTCTCCAGGCTTGGTCACGGCGCGATAAGTGCTGCGATCAGCCTGGTGTTCCTCGCCGTCGCCGGTTTCATTCTTTATAAATTGCTGCACGACGCCGACTTCGCCAAAGTCGTAACAGCGATCAAAGCGGAATCGCTGAAGCGGATCGCCCTCGCCAGCGTGTTCGTGGTGGTCGGTTACATCACGCTGACGTTCTACGATCTGTTCGCGTTGCGCATCATCGGCGCCAGCAAGGTGCCGTACTCGGTCGCGGCACTGGCGAGCTTCACGAGTTCGACGATCGGCCACAGTCTCGGCGCGGCCGTGTTGACGGGCGGACTTATCCGACTGCGCATCTATTCGAGCTGGGGCCTGACCGTGCTCGACGTTGCCAAAATCGCGTTCGTCACCGGCATGACCTTTTGGCTCGGCAATGCGTTCATGCTCGGCAGCGCCACGGCGTTCCTACCGGCGGCAGCTTCTGCCGTCGATCACCTGCCGCTATGGATCAACCGGGCATTTGGGCTCGCCGGCTTGGCGGCCATCGGCTGCTATTTGTTATGGCTTGCGCCGCGGCCACGCATGGTCGGCCGCGCCGACTGGCAGATCGTGCTGCCCAACCTGCGCTCCACGGTATTGCAGATCGGCATCGGCGCGCTGGATCTGACGTTCATAACGACGGCAATGTACATCTTGCTACCGCCCGATCCGCCGCTCGGTTTTGTGATGATGATGGTCCCCTTCCTCGCCGCCACATTTCTCGGCACCATCAGCCATACGCCCGGCGGGCTGGGCGTGATCGAAGCGACAATGCTGCTGGGGCTCGGCGAATTCCCGCGCGAAGAGCTGTTGGCGTCGCTGCTGACGTTCCGCGCGGTCTACTTCGTGCTGCCCCTCATTTTGGCCACGTTGTCGCTGGGTTTGCGGGAACTTCGGCTCCTCGTGCGCCCGGCGACCGAGGATTCCGGGACAAACGCGCGCGAGACCGACCGCCAACTTGTAAGGCCACCACCCCCACGTTAATGTTTTGCCACGCAAATTGGGGTGGGTTGTGGCGCGTGGCGTGATCGGTTCCGGGACTCGAAAGCGGTCGCAATCGTCGCCGTTTGAACGGGTTCTAAGCAAGCTCGCGGCACTCTTTGCGGCCGCGATGCTGTTGGCGTTGGCGCACCCGGGCGAACTCGCTGCCGAGACGCTCGAAGCGGCGCTGGCACGCGCTTACCAGGGCAACCCGCAGCTCAATGCCCAACGTGCTATCGTTCGCCAGAACGACGAAGGCGTGCCGCAGGCGCTCTCCGGCTATCGGCCGACGCTTTCCGCGACTGCATCGGTCAGCGAGCAATTCACCAACACGACCGGGGTCATTCCACCCATACCGCCGGCCTTGCCGAACGGGGTATCCTACTCGGTCAAAGGTTACACCAAGCCGTATGCGGTCGGCTTCAACGGCGCGCAAACCTTGTTCAACGGCGGGCAAAACGCCAACAAGGTGCGCAAGGCCGAGAGCCAGGTTTCGGCGGCGCGCGAGACACTGAGGCTGATGGAGCAATTGTTGTTGCTGTCGGCGGCGACCGTTTACATGGACGTGTCGCGCGACAGCGCAAATCTCGGAGTTCAACAGAATAATATTCGCGTTCTGGAGCGCACCCTCAAAGATACCAAAAATCGCTTCGAAGCCGGCCAAGTCACAACCACCGACGTCGCGCAGGCAGAGGCGCAGCTGGCGGCCGGCCAAGCCAGCCTGTATGCCGCACAATCGACGCTGATGACCACGCGCGCCAACTACCGGCGCATTATCGGAGTAGAACCGTCCAATCTCGCACCCGCTTCCCCGGTGGATCGACTGATCCCGACCGTACTCAATGCCGCAATCGCCGTCGGCGCCGCGGAGAATCCGTCGATCACCGCGGCATTATACGGAGTCGACGTCGCGCAATTGCAGGTGAAGATCGCCGAAGGCGCGCTGTGGCCGACGCTGGCGCTGCAAGGCAGCGTCCAGCAACAGGTTTATTCGAACATTCTAACTCCCAATCTGTTCCTCGGAACGGTCGGACTCAATCTGTCGGTTCCGCTTTATCAGGGCGGCGCGGAATATTCCGCCATCCGTCTCGACAAGGAAACCGTGGGACAGCAGCGACTCAATGCCGATCAAGTCCGCGACCAAAACCGCGCCGATATCGTTCAATCCTGGGGCCAGCTGCAAGCTGCCAAGGCGCAGATCGAGGCGGCCATCCGGCAGAACGACGCCGCCGAGCGGTCGCTGGAAGGCGTGCGCAACGAGGCGCAGGCCGGGCAGCGCACCACGCTGGACGTGCTCAACGCCGAACAGGCGCTGGTCAATGCGCGCGTCGCCCTGATCGTCGCACAGCATGATCGGGTGGTTGCCTCCTACGCCTTGTTGTCGGCCGTCGGACGCCTGTCGGCGCAGGAGCTGCATCTGCCGGTCACCATCTACGATCCGATGGTGCATTATCAGCAGGTGCGCGACGCCTGGTTCGGCGTCCGCACTCCGGGCGGTCGTTAGTGCCTGATCCGAAAAAAGCCTGGCCTCGGACTTGATCCGAGGGTGGAAGGCCGGTTTTCCGAAAGACTCGACTCCCGATAGCAAACAAAAGGCCGCGTCGACCGCCGCCGTCGCCCGCCCGTTGATCCAAATCAAGGTGTCAGCGGCGAAGGCGTGGCACAGATTCGTCATGCCGTGGAAAGAGATCAAAAGCGCGCCGCCCGATTGCGACCTCGAATTGGCGGTCATCGACCGCGAGGGTACGCATGCGCTTATTTTCGCCTGCCGCCGCCAAGGCGGGGTGTGGATCAGCGCCAAGACCCATAGGCCGATCGACGTTAGCCCGACACACTGGCGAGAATGGACTGACGGCGCCAGCCTGTGACGGGTTGCGGTGTGGCGGCACCTACCTTAACAAACGGTGGCGATTTTTAATGTTCAGTGTTTCCGACGCCTCGAGCCGATGTGCAAAATCCCGATTGCCTTGCTGTCGTTCGCGGGTTTGCTTGCCGCGACAGCGACCGCCCCCGCCGAGGAGAGCGCGTTTAGCCCTCTTGCGCTTCACGGCCGCGCGCTAGCCGCAAGGATGTGCGCGCCGTGTCATGCCATCGGCCGCAGCGGCCCCAGTCCGCACGCCGGCGCGCCGGCGTTCCGCACGCTGAACAGCCGCGCGGACCTCGATACCTTTACCAATCGGCTGCGCGAGGGCTTGACCAGCGGCCACCCCGACATGCCGACTTTCCGCTTCAGCCCTGACGATGCCCGCGCGCTGACCGCGTACCTGCGCGCGATCCAGGGGCCTTGAGGTCGCCGGTCGTCGAGCCGCCGGACGGGCGGTTGATCGACATCGGGTCAGGCGCCGTGCGGCCGGCACGCCTCGCGGATCTTATCCACCAAGGCGTTGTTGAACAACGGCATCTCGACGACTGGAACCTCGGCCAAGGCGGCGCGCATTGACACCGCTGGATTGTGCTTACTGAGGAGAAGGATCGCCGGAGTGCGCACATGCCGCTCGCGCAGCCTGGCGATCAATTCCATGCCGTTCATGTCGGGCATTCTTTGATCGACGACCAAGCAGTCGCCGTCCTCAAGCTTGCCGTCAGCGAACACCTCGGCAGCACCGCCATAGATCCGCACCGCAAAGCCCTCGAGTTCCAGGGAGAATTTCAAGGACAGAAAGCCGCGTCATCGTCGACGACGACCACCAATAGCTTTTTCGCCTCTCCCGCTTGGCGCTGTGTTGTCATTGATCCGAAATAACCCCGTTTTTACAGTGCTAATTTTATGTGCGCCCGGCGAAGCCGCTTTGATGTGGCTCAATTCCGCGCCGCCGTAAAATCCGCCGCCGCAGTGCCGGCACACAAGGAGTGAAGACGTCAGATGAAACTGTTGTTGAGCTAGATCATTCGCCGAATTGTCACAAACGGCAGGTCGCCTCAATCGGAGCCGACCATGCGGGCGACGAGCGCCATGCGCACAAGATCCGACAGGCTGCCCGCCTGCATCTTGTTCATGAGATTGGCGCGATAAATCTCGACGGTACGCGGGCTGATGCCGAGATCGTCGGCGATCTGCTTGTTCGCCCTTCCCGCCACCAGCCCCACCAACACGTCGCGCTCGCGGTTCGAGAGCGCCGCCAGCCGGCTTTCGATATCGGCGCGCTCGGCCAACTTCTTGGCCTCGTGATCGTGCTGCTTGAGCGCCGAACGCACGCTCGCCAGCAAGACTTCGTCGTCGAACGGTTTTTCCAGAAAATCGACCGCACCGATCTTCATGGCCTCGACCGCCAGCGGCACATCGCCGTGACCGGTAATCACGATCACCGGCACCTCAATCTTCAATTCCCGCAAACGCCGTAGCAGATCGAGCCCGCTCAAGCCGGGCATGCGCATGTCGCTGATCACGCAGCTCAAACCTTTGACCGGAAGCTTATCGAGAAAGGCGCCGGCCGAAGAGTAGCTTTCCACATCGAGCTGCACGGTGCGTAACAGGAAGATCAGCGATTCGCGCAATGCTTCGTCATCGTCGATGACGTGCACGATTCCCCTGTCAACCGACATCGCCGACCTCCTCCTTGCTGACTGTCGGCAAGGTGAAGCTGAACACGGTCCCTCCGCCCGGATTGGATCGCGCGGCGATGGCGCCGCCATGCGCCTCGACGATGGTGCGCGAAATCGACAGTCCGACCCCCATGCCCTGGCGCTTGGTGGTGATGAATGGCTGGAATAGCTGGTCGCTGACCTCTGGCGCAATGCCGGTGCCGGTATCGCTGACGCTGATCTCGGTCATGTCGTCAGCGGCGAGCGCGGTGGCGACGATCAGGTCCCGTCGATCGCAACTTTCCATCGCCTCGATGCCGTTGCGGATCAGATTGAGAATGACCTGCTGAACCTGCACTTTGTCGGCCAGCACGAAACCGGTGCCCGGATCGAAATCGAAGCGCACGCGCACGCCCTTGTCCTTGGCGCCGACCAAGGCCAGTGCGCTCGCTTCCTCCACGAGCTTGCGCACGTCTTCGACTCGACGTTCGCTTTCGCCGCGCGCAACGAAGTCGCGCAAGCGCCGGATCACTTGCCCGGCGCGCAGCGCCTGCTCGGCCGCCTTGTCCATGGCCTCGCGCAAAATCCCCGCGCGTTCGTCGGAACTGTCCTCAAGCAGCCGCCGCGATCCCTTCATGTAATTGGCAATCGCCGACAATGGCTGATTGAGTTCGTGCGCCAGCGCCGAGGCCATTTCGCCCATCGCGGTCAGCCGCGAGACGTGAACGAGCTCCGACTGCAATTCCTGCAGGCGCGCCTCGGTCTTCTGGCTCTCGGTCAAGTCGCGGATGAAGCCGGTGAAGAAGCGTCTATGGCCGGTCTTGACCTCGCCGACGCTTAATTCGAGCGGAAAGGTCGAGCCGTCCCTGCGTTCACCCACGACTATGCGGCCGATGCCGATGATGCGCCGCTCGCCGGTCATTTTGTAGCGCTGCAGATAACTATCATGGTCGTTGCGATAGGACGACGGCATGAGCACCTTGACGTTTTGTCCCAAAACCTCGGCCGCCGTATATCCGAACAGCCGCTCGGCGGCCGCGCTGAACGATTGCATGGCGCCGCGCTCGTCCATGACGATCATGGCATCTGGAACAGTATCGAGGATCGATTTGACATGAGCTTCGCCGGCGATGGCGGCGTCGGCACACGTCGACGCCGCAATCCGCGAGCGGCGCAACAGGTCGCCCCGCCAAGACGCGCCCAGGCCGACCAGAACAAAAACGAACGCATTGACGATGTCGGCGTTCGTCAGCGCACGGTGGCTGTAGATCAGAAACTGTCCCGATATCAAGCCGAGAGCGGTCGCCAGAACGCCTGGACCCCAGCCGCCGAATGCCGAACCGATAAGGATGGCCGGGAAAAAGAAAAGATACGAAGCCTGCCCCTCAAGCTCGCTCCACAGCGCCACGCGGAGGAGAAGACCTGCGCCGATCGCGCCAACGGTAAGGCCGTAGCGCTCGACAATTCGCCGTGCAGCGGAGGAGCTTGGCGCCGGCTGGGCGGAGTGCAAATGCGGAGCTGCCTCTACCATCGAAACTGGCGGTGATCGCCACCTACTGACGTTTTTCGTCCGCCGGAGGATCGCATCGGAGGCGGACCTAAGGATTACCCCTTAGGGTGATTATCTGAATTTTTCACTTGTCGCCCGCTCGTTACCAATACCTCCCGAAGCTCCCGGAGGTAAAGAGCCATGCACCCCCAATACGCAATCCGCACCACACTCCGTACCGACGCAATGCGCAGCCCCGTCGCCGTGAATTCAGTTCCCTTGAGCGGCGTAGCAGGCGACCGCGAACCGCTTGCCCAGTCCATGCAGCTGATGGGCGCCGCCATGTCATATCCGCGTAACACCGAAATTTTCGGCGAAAACGAGCTCGCCGACTACGTCTACAAGGTCGTCAGCGGCAGCGTACGAACCTACAAAATCCTCAGTGACGGCCGCCGTCAGATCGGCGGGTTCTATCTGCCGGGCGACATTTTCGGCATGCAACTTGCCGACGAGCACGCCTTTTCTGCCGAGGCAATCACCGACACCAAGGTTCTGGTGGTCAAGCGCAGTGCGTTGACGGCCCTTGCCGGACGCGATGCCGCCGTTGGCCGCGAACTGTTCAACCTCACCAGCCGCGAATTGCGCCGCATGCAGGACCGCATTCTGCTTCTGATCAAGAGCGCGCAGGAACGCGTGGCAAGCTTCCTCCTGGAAATGGCGGAACGAGCTTGTGCCGGTAATACTGTGGAATTGCCGATGTCGCGTCAGGATATTGCGGATTATCTCGGCCTAACCATCGAGACGGTTTCCCGGACGCTAACCGGATTGGAAGGCACGGCCGCCATCGAGGTGCTGACGTCGCGTCGCATCGCGTTGCGCAATCGCGCCGCGCTAAGCCGTCTGAACAGCTAAAGAGCCGCATCCGCAATCGAACCGGGCGTCGAGCCAGAGGGCCTAAGAGGATCGATCGTGCAAGTCCGCGATGTAATGACGCGCAACGTTGTGTGCACAGCGTCGACTGAAACTATCGCGACCGGGCTGATACCGTTTTTGTGGTCGCTCAAAAGCAGCCAATACGACGATCTCGAAAGCTGAGCCTCGGCTACCGTTTTCCCCATGGGATCCACGACCAGACCCGTTCGTGTCCGTAATAGATCAGTATTTTCGTCAGCACTTCGGTGACCGCCACCGAGCCGGCGATCTTCGGGCTGCCGGTAATCACGAAAGCAACAACAAAGGTATCGAGGCTGCCGGTCGCGCGCCAGCTCACCGCCTTGGCGAGCGACCGCGCATGCGTTTCCGTCCAGCGGGTAAGTTTGCCTTTTGCGGTCGGCAAAACCGCTTCGACGCAGCCCATGCCGACGGTATCGTACGTTTCCGGATCGATCAGGATGAAGCTTCCGGTGTCTTTGGTTTCGGCGTAGCGGTCGACCGCGATCGGGCGATCGAGTTTGAGCGTGCCCAGGCCGATTTCATTCTGCGCAATCGCTTCGGCGTTGATCGAGCGCTGCGTGTCGAGATCGAAGACGCGCACATCCGCTTCGATCTTCGCCGTTACGGTCGTGGTCGCAAGCTTGAGCAGATAGGTTCGCCCGGGCTTGAGCGCTTCGCTGTGCATCCAGAACACACGCGCAGAAAGCCGATCGGTCATGGTCGGCGCCTGCTCAAGCCCGACGACGAAGTCGCCGCGCGAGGCATCGATTTGGTCGGCAAAGGTCACCGTGATCGAGCGGCCCGCCGCCGCGCGTTCGAGATCGCCGTCGAAGGTGGCGATCCGCGCGATCCGCGTGACGCGGCCGGAGGGTAGAATTTTTACCGGCATGCCGGCGCGGACTTCGCCGTGTGTAACTAGGCCGCTATAGCCGCGAAACTCGGCATTGGGCCGGCTGACCCATTGAATGGGCAGACGCAACGGCTCCCGATCCGTCGCGTGCGGCGCAGCTTCCGCTTGTTCGAGATGCTGCAGGAGCGTCGGCCCGCCGTACCACGGCATATGCGGCGAGCGACTGACGATGTTGTCGCCAGTCTTGGCCGCGACCGGGATGGCGACAATCTTCTCGATGCCCAAACTCGCCGCAAATCCGCGGAATTGCTTCTCGAGCGCGCGGAACGCGTCTTCCGACCAGCCGACGCGATCCATCTTGTTAACCGTCAGCACAATCTGGCGAATGCCGAGCATGGACAGCAGCACGGCATGACGTTTGGTCTGACGGGTCAAACCGTCGTCGCCGCCAAGCAACACCAGTGCGAGATCGGCGACCGACGCGCCGGTCGCCATGTTGGCGGTGTACTGTTCGTGGCCGGGCGCGTCGATGACGATGAATTTCCGCCGCGCCGTCTCGAAGAAGCGGTAGGCGACGTCGATCGTTATCTTCTGCTCGCGCTCGGCGGCAAGGCCGTCCAACAGCAGCGAAAAGTCGAGCTCGCCATTTTGCGTGCCGAATTTTCGTGAATCCACTGCCAGCGCGTCGAGCTGATCGTCGAACAATTGCTTGGATTCGTAGAGCAGCCGGCCGATCAGCGTCGACTTGCCGTGATCGACAGACCCGCAGGCGATAAAGCGCAGCAGGCTTTTGCGCCCTTGCTCGCGCAGCAGCACATTGAAATCACGCGCGGCGGGCCGGGCATGGACGTTCATCAAAAATAACCTTGCTGTTTTTTGCGTTCCATTGATGCGGTGCCGTCGCGATCGATCACGCGCCCGCGCCGCTCCGAGTATGGGCTTGCGAACGCCTCCTGAATGATTTGCGGAACGGTGCTCGCCGTACTTTCGATGGCGCCGGTCAGCGGATAGCAGCCGAGCGTGCGAAACCGGACCGTCTTGAGTTGCGGACGTTCGCCGGCCTTAAGCGGCAGCCGCTCGTCATCGACCATGATAAGCGCGCCGTCACGCTCGACCACCGGACGCGGCGCCGCAAAGTAAAGCGGCACGACGGGAATGCGCTCCTGGTGGATGTAGAACCAGACATCGAGCTCGGTCCAATTCGACAGCGGAAAGACCCGGATGCTTTCGCCGCGGCGCTTGCGGCCATTGTAGATCCGCCACGGCTCCGGGCGCTGCCGCTTGGGATTCCAAAGATGCTCGGCGGTGCGAAATGAAAACACGCGCTCCTTGGCGCGCGATTTTTCCTCGTCGCGGCGCGCGCCGCCGAAAGCGGCGTCGAAGCGATGCTGGTCGAGCGCCTGGCGCAACGCCAGCGTCTTCATCACGTCAGTATGCAGTTCCGATCCGCTGGCGATGGGATTAATGCCGCGCTCCAGACCATCTCGATTCACATGCACGATCAAATCGAGGTCGAGTTCGCGCACCCGCGCATCGCGAAACGCGATCATCTCGCGAAACTTCCAGGTGGTGTCGATATGCAGCAGCGGAAACGGCGGCTTCGCCGGATAGAACGCCTTGAGCGCCAGATGCAAGAGCACCGAGGAATCCTTGCCGATCGAATAAAGCATGACCGGATTTTCGGTTTCGGCCACGGCCTCGCGGATGATGTGGATGCTCTCGGCCTCGAGTTGCTCAAGGTAAGTCAGCGACGGCGCTGCCGGCGCGTCGGCGCCCGCTTGCGCGGCAGGCTCGGCGTCGTGATCGAGGGTGGGTAAGAGAGCATCCATGATCGGTCCTGACAAATTCTTAGGTTTCAGATCTGCGGCGCCGCGCGGACGATGTGACCGTCCGCAGCGAAGTGCAGGCCGCATTCTTTCTTCTCGGCCTCTTCCCACCACCATCGTCCGGCGCGTTCGGGCTCCCCTGGCTCAACCGCACGCGTGCAAGGCGCGCAGCCGATCGAAAGAAAACCACGGTCATGCAGCGCGTTGTAGGGCACGCCGTGGGCCTGCACGAATGCCAGCGTCCGTTCGCGCGTCCAGTCGAACAACGGGTTGGCCTTGATCAGGCCGTGCTGCGCGTCGAACGAAACCGCAGCGAAGCGCGCGCGGTCGGCGGATTGATCGGCGCGAATGCCGGTGATCCACGCGGCGCTATCCCTGAGCGCGCGGGCAAGCGGCGCAACCTTGCGTACCGCGCAGCATTCCCGGCGCGCGGCGACGGAGGCACGGAATCCATCGATGCCTTGCCGGCCAACCAAAGCTTCGACGCTGGCGTGGTGCGGCGTGAAGGCGCGGATGCGGGTTGCATAGCGGCGTTCGGTCGCCGCCCACACCGCATGCGTTTCGGGAAAAAGCCGTCCGGTGTCGAGCGTCACGACATCGATCGCCAGCGCCCGTGCAAATATCGCATGTGCAATGGCCTGATCCTCGAGGCCAAAACTCGTCGTAAAGGTGATAGGGCCGGCGACCTGATCGCGGACGGCAGCCAGGCGGCCGAACAAGTCGCGTGTGCCAAACGTGAGCGCTAAAGCGGTTGCGACGTCCGCCGCGTTCGCTTGGGCGGTCGCTAGGTTGACGGCTTCGGGAACGGCAGTGGTTTCGGCGACGGGATCGCCACGAAGCGCCGGGGGCGCGGCGCTCGACTGCACAATTTCGGACATTTTAGAGAGGGCCCTCACAGCAACTTGAGCCCACCATGTAGAATCAAAAACAAAGGCCGCCAAGCCTTTGGCAAGGAAAGAAATTTCCTTCCGCGTCGCATGCGCGGGACAGATTTCAATTTCAACTTTTGACCCAAAAGCGGAACAGGAGCTTGCGCCTAGAGCTGCAGGCTTACCGGCGCCGTCGAAGGATCCTCCGGGTCGGATCCGATCTGAAAGCCGAGCTCGCGGCACATCTCAAGCATACCGGCGTTTTCGTGCAGCACCTGTCCATGCATGGAACGCAGTCCCTCGGCCCGGGCGTATTCGATGATCAATTGCATCAGCGCCCAGCCAAGCCCCCGCCCCTGCTGATCGGAGCGCACCAGGACCGCGTATTCGCCGCTCTCGTAGTTCGCGTCGGAATGCAGGCGCGCCACCCCGAGCATGGCGCCGGTTGCCTCGTCGACGGCGATTAACGCCATGGCCCGCGCGTAATCGATTTGCGTAAAGCGCGCGATGAAGGCGTGCCCGAAACTCTTCACCGGCGCGAAAAACCGTAAGCGCAGATCGTCCTGCGTGACCGCGGCGAAGAATGCCGGATAGAGCGGCTCGTCCTCCGGTCGGACCGGGCGAACGAAAACTGAGCCGCCGTCGCGCAAAGTCACGTGTCGCTCCCATTCGGTCGGATAGGGCCGGATGGCGAAGCGCGGATTGCCGCGCCGCCCGCGCGACACGCCGTCGACCGGAGCGATCAACATGCGCGCGTCCACGGCGATGACGCCGGTCTCGTCGGCGAGCACCGGATTGAGGTCGATTTCGCGGACTTCCGGAAAATCCGCCACCAATTGCGATAGCTTCACCAATACCAGTTCGATCGCCCGCTCGTCGGCCGCCGGCACGTTGCGGTAAGCCTTCAAGATGCGCGACACGCGGGTGCGCGCGATCAACCGGCCGGCCAATTCGAGGTCGAGCGGCGGCAGGGCCAGCGCCTTATCGCTGATCACTTCGACCGCCGTGCCGCCCTGCCCGAAGACGATCACCGGACCGAAGGTCGGGTCGTCGGCAACGCCGATAATCAGCTCGCGCGCCTTCGGCAGCACGATCATCGGGAACACCGCGACGCCGGCAATGCGCGCGTTCGGCCGCGCTATCCGCGCTTTTTGCAAAATGTCAGCGGCAGCCTCGCGGACGGCCCGCTCACTGGTGAGATTGAGCCGCACACCGCCGATCTCCGACTTGTGAATAATGTCAGGCGACTGGATTTTTAGGACGACGGGGGTGCCTTGGCCCAGAAACACTTTCGCCGCTGCCACCGCCTCGTCGGCGTTGCGCGCGAGCACCGCAGGCGTCATCGCAATTCCATAGGCGGAGAACAATGCCGACAGCTCGATCGGGTCGAGCCAAGTCCGCTTGTCGCGCAGCACCCCGTCGATCACCGTCCGCGCGGCGGCGACATCAGGCGAGAAATCCTTCGGCAAACTCGGCGGCGTCGCCATCAGCTGCTCCCGCGCTTGCCGGTAGCGCACCAGATGCGTGAAGCCAAAGACCGCACCCGTTTCCGTCGCATAACTCGGAATGCCGGCGGTGGCGAACGCGCCGTCAGCGGCATCGGCTTGCCCGATCCACATGGCAAAGACCGGCTTGGGCGGAAAATATTTTTTGCGTTCGCGCTCGACGACCCCCACCACCGCTTTCGCCGCGTCGGCCGCAGAAGCCAGCGCGGTCGGTACGTTCATCACCAGCACCGCATCGTTGGCTTTGTCTTGCAGCAGTAATTCTAGTGCCTTGGTGTATCGGGCATCGTCGGCGTCGCCAGCGATATCGACCGGATTGGCGCGTGACCAGATCGGCGGTAACGCCGCGTCAAGCTTCTGGAAGGTCTCCGGCGAGATCGCGGCGAGTTCGCCGCCGAGATCGACCAGACGATCCACCGCCAGCACGCCGACCCCGCCGCCGTTGGTCAGAACCGCAAGCCGGTTGCCGCCAAGCGCAGTGAGCCGGCTGAGCGTTTCCGCAGCCGCAAACAATTCGTCGAGATCGATGACGCGCAGCAGCCCGGCACGCCAGAATGCCGCGTCGTAAACCGCATCAGAACCGGCGAGCGCTCCCGTATGGGTCAGCGCAGCCTTGGCGCCCTGCGCGTGCCGCCCCGATTTGATCACCAGCACCGGCTTGGCACGCGCCGCCGCGCGCGCCGCCGACATGAATTTGCGCGCATCGCGGATCGATTCGACATAAAGCAGGATCGCGCGGGTAAAGCGATCCAGCGCGAAATAATCGAGCAGGTCGGCAAAATCCACGTCGATGCTGTCGCCGATCGAAACGATCGCGGAAAAGCCGACGCTGCGTGCGGTCGCCCATTCCGCCAAGGCGGTGGCAATGGCGCCGGATTGCGAAATCACGGCAAGATCGCCGGCGGGCGGCGCTGAAGCGGTAAAGCTGGCGTTGAGCTTGGCGCGCGGCACGAGGACGCCGATGCAATTCGGGCCGATCAAGCGCAGTCCGGCCGCGCGCGCTTCGTTAGCGCTTTGCGCGGCGAGCGAGCCCGGCCCGTGTCCGAGCCCGGCGGTGACAATGATGCCGCCCGCCGTTCCTTTGCGCGCCGCTGCGGCGACCGTTCCGGGCACGTCTGCCGGCGGCACGGCGATGACGGCGAGCTCCGGCGTTTCGGGCAATGCGTCGTAGCTTTTGACGGCGCGGATGCCTTCAATCTCGTCGTAGCGCGGATTGACGAGATAGACCGGGCCAGGAAAGCCGGACCGGCGCAGATTTTCGATCACCGCCCGCCCGGTGGACGTTTTGCGCGGCGAGGCACCGACCACAGCCACGGATCGCGGCGCGAACAGGTTGTCCAGGCGATAGGTTGACATTGATTAACAATCTCGACGGCGCAGCGATTTTTCGCAAGCCGCCCTGCACCGGCCTTGATCCAGATCAAAGGTTGCCTGCCGTCGTAACGACATCATGACATCAAAGAGGAGAAACAAAGAGGAGAAAAACCATGCCGGTTTTTGATGCACTTATCGTCGCTGCCATTGTCGCGTTCTTTGTCATCTTCGGCGCTGTGTTGGCCTGGGCCGAACGTCAAACCCGCAATCCGACGCCGACGCCGCGGCCCACGGTCGCGCCGGCAACGGATGATACGCATTCGACCGTGACGCCACTGCGCAAAGAGGCCGCTTGAACTAATCGATCCGGCCGCGCCAGCGGCCGGCTTGCGCTCACGGTACGAGGACGGCGGCGCCCTGCAACCGCCCGGCCCGCAGATCCGAAAGCGCCTCGTTGGCGCGGACGAGCGCATAGGGCATTGTTTGCGTCACAATGCCGGCTTTCGGCACCACGCTGAAAAACTCCTCGCCGTCGGCGCGCGTCAGATTGGCGACGGAGAGAACTTCGCGCTCCTCCCAAAGGATGCAATAGGGAAAGCTCGGAATATCGCTCATGTGAATGCCGGCGCAGACCACGCGCCCGCCCTTGCGCACGGCGCGCAGCGCCGCCGGCACCAGCGCGCCGACCGGCGCATATATAATGGCGCAGTCCAGTTCGTCCGGCGGCTTGTCGTCGGAACTGCCGGCCCAACGGGCGCCGAGCTTCCGGGCGAAGGTTTGCGCCGCAGTATCGCCTTCGCGGGTGAAGGCGAACACCTCACGGCCTTGCCAGCGCGCCACCTGCGCGATGATGTGCGCCGCGGCGCCAAATCCAAAAAGCCCGATGTTCTTGCCATCGCCGGCCATGCGCAGCGAACGCCAGCCGATCAAGCCGGCGCATAACAGCGGTGCGCTCGCCACAGCGTCGCTGCCTTCCGGCAATCGAAAAACAAACCGCGCATCGGCGACGGTGTGCGTGGCGTAGCCGCCGTCGCGGGTATAGCCGGTGAAAAGCGGATGGTCGCAGAGATTTTCCCGGCCGGCGCGGCAATA
Source organism: uncultured Hyphomicrobiales bacterium (assembly GCA_964459765.1). Classification (GTDB taxonomy): domain Bacteria; phylum Pseudomonadota; class Alphaproteobacteria; order Rhizobiales; family Xanthobacteraceae; genus BOG-931. The sequence goes on from CAYWNY010000003.1 coordinate 40,281, forward strand.
GCGACAGCGCCCGCAGGTCTGGCCGAGCCACGGAATACCGACGCGCATACCAACGGCGAGTTGATCAACTCCACCGCCGACCAAATCAACGCGACCGACGATTTCGTGACCGGGAATGATCGGGAGTTTCGGATCCGGCAGTTCGCCGTCGACGACATGAAGATCGGTGCGGCAAACGCCGCAGGCCTCGACGCGGACGCGCACTTGACCCGGCGCGGGCACCGGATCAGGCCGCTGGACAAGTTTCAGTTGCTCTCCCGGCCGCTCCAGAACCATCGCTCGCATGGCTTTGGCATCTCCGGCTACGCCGCCCTAGGCCATTCATTCCATAAGCACATAGGTGCCCGGCGCATCGTCGAGCGGCGGATAACCCGCCGCGCCCATCGCCGGCGGCGACACCGGCGCGCCTGAATGCCGCTCGAGCCAGCCCATCCACGCCGGCCACCACGAGCCATCTTTGATCTGCGCTTCCGCATAGAAGTGATCCGGATCGTGGAAGTGGCCATTGGCACCCATGGCGGCGATGCGGAAGCTGCGGTTTGGATGACCGGGCTCCGACACGATGCCGGCGTTGTGACCGCCGGCCGTGAGCACAAAAGTCACTTCCGATTCCACTTGCAGATTGATCTTGTAAACCGACCGCCACGGCGCGACGTGATCGCGTTCGGTGCCGACGGCGAACATCGGCACGTGAATGTCGGTGAGCGCCACCGGGCCGTCGCCGGCCATGAAATGGCCTTCGGAAAGATCGTTGCCGAGAAACAGGTCGCGCAAATATTCGGAATGCATGCGATAGGGCAAGCGCGTGGCATCGACGTTCCACGCCATCAGGTCGTTCATCGGCTGCCGTTCACCAAGAAAATAATCATGGACGAGGCGCGACCAAACGAGATCGTTCGAGCGCAGCATCTGAAACGCGCCCGCCATCTGCCGGCTGTCGAGAAAGCCCTGTTCCCACATCATGTCTTCGAGGAAGGCGATCTGGCGGGACGGCCGGTCGCAGCGCCGGTAGTGCCGGCGTCAGACCCGGTGCCGAGGTCAATTCTTCGAGTTTTTGTTCGGGATCGCCCATCGTTTTACTTCCAGCTGCGAAAATCGTTGATAGGACCGTCAGCCGACCAGGTGTTTTTCGATGTCCCAGACCGGGTGCTTGGTCAAATCCTTGCCGACTTCGGCAATGATGCGGCTCTTTACGTCGGCGTGAAAGACGTGGCGCAGTTCGGCAAGCGTGCGTGGCGGCGCCACCACGACGATGGCCTTCGCCCCGCCGCCCTGCACCAGCTTTTCGAGTGCCGCCGCGACGTGATCGGCAAAGACGTTCTTTTCAAGCCGGTGCCAGTCGGTCGTCTCCACGCTGCTGCGCGCAGATCCTACGCTCTGAAACGCGCGGCCGGGCCGGTCGGTGCCTTGATCGTGCGTCGGCGGATCAGCTTCGGCAAAAACCCGCTCCACCCGCAGGTTGGGAAACTTGCTGTCGCCCTTGTTGCGCAGGAACAGGGCCTTTTGTCCGTCACCGACAAAAACCAATGCGTCTTGCGGAATACTGAGCTTATCCATGCGTCACCTTAACCTGCTGGCAAATGCCCAATCAGCATTCATTTGAAAGCGCGGTGTGTCGATCTCGTGACCGCGCAGGAGTTATGTGCACCCGTTTGCATTATTCGGCTTCGATCAACACCTTGAGCGCGTGCGTGCTCGCGGCATGGCCGAACGTATCGTAGGCGTCGATAATCTGGTCGAGCTTGAAACGATGCGTGATCAGCCGCGTGGGATCGATCTTGCCGGATTGTACCGTCTTCAACAGCATCGGCGTAGTCACCGTATCGACCAGCCGGGTGGTGATGACGATGTTCTGCGACCACAGGCGCTCGAGATGCAGGTCGACCTTGATGCCATGCACGCCGACGTTGGCGATGGTGCCACCGGGCGCGATGATGTTTTCGCACAGTACGAATGTGTCCGGAATACCGACGGCCTCTATCGCGGTGTCAACGCCACGCCCGCCTGTCATCTGCATGACCGTGTCGGCGGCCTTGCCGTCTTTGCTGTTGATCGCGGCCGTGGCGCCAAAACGTTTGGCCGTCTCAAGCCGATAGTCGTCAATATCGATCATGATGATTTCGGCTGGGGAGTAGAACTGGGCTGTCAACAGCGCGGCAAGCCCGATCGGGCCGGCGCCGACGATGGCGACGGTGTCGCCTGGCTGCACCTTGCCGTTGAGCACGCCGCATTCGAAGCCGGTCGGCAAAATATCACTCAACATCACGAGAGCGTCTTCCGCCGCCCCTTCCGGCACGTGGTAGAGACTGGTGTCGGCATACGGCGTGCGCACATATTGTGATTGCGTGCCGTCGATTTCGTTGCCGAGAATCCAACCGCCGGTCGTGCAATGCGAATACATGCCGCGCCGGCAATATTCGCAGCGGCCGCATGCCGAAATGCAAGAGATCAGAACGTGGTCGTTCGGCCGGAAGGCGGTGACACCGGGTCCGATGCTATGCACAACGCCGACGCCTTCGTGGCCGAGGATGCGCCCGGGCTTGCAGGTCGGCACGTCGCCTTTGAGGATGTGCAGATCGGTGCCGCAGATCGTCGTCTTGATGATTTTTACGATCGCCTCCGTAGGGTCGATGATTGTCGGCATCGGACGGTCTTGTAACGATTTTTTGCCAGGACCCTCATATACAAGCGCCTTCATGTGAGCCTCGATGACCTGCTGTTGTGGCAGACGCGCTGACGCGCTGCGACCGGAAAGCATAAAATTGATGATAGTCGTTCTGGCGGCCTGCTCCTTGATCTAGGTCAGAATGGCGCCTTCTAAACTTTGCTTGGTTGCACCGCAGCGGTCGGGATTTGCGAGCCATGCAGCAGGCTTTGGAGTACAGCTATACGCGTGAAGGCATCAGGGCGCGCTTAAGCCGCGTCGGCGCCATCAAGAGCCGGTGGTGGATCCGGATTGGAAACTTTTGCGATCGGCATGAGTGCCGCCGCGGTCGCCTTCGCGGCGGGCTTTGCATTGAAGGCGTTAGTTCACGCGTCCGTCCTGTAGCAGTTTCTCAAATCGTCGAGGATGACAATGGAGCTCAGCGCAGCAATTTATACACGCCGCTCGGCGCGCGAATACACCGCGCAACCGGTTGACGACAAAACCATTCGCGAACTGATCGATGCCGCGGTGCAGGCGCCGAGCGCGGTCAATAGACAGCCTTGGTCGTTTTGCGTCGTGCGCGACAAAGCGCTCCTTACTCGCATATCTCGCGCCGCCAAAGCGCACATCTTGAAAAGCACGCCAGTCGGGCTCTTGTCGCCCACGCGCCTGTGCTGATTGTGATTTGCATTGTCGCAGAAACGTCACGGGCGACCGAAGACACCGCCCGTCAAAAAATCACGCCCGCAATCCGTGTTTGCCGGCGAGCCGCACTGTCGTCGCTTGCGGTCCCTTGTCGCCCGGCTCTTCCGCGAAGGCCACTCGCGTGCCGACCTGCAACTTGGCAAATCCGTCGTTGAGCACGCTGTTGCGGTGAAAGTAGATTTCCTGGCCGTCGCCCGCCTCGAGGAAGCCGAATTCGCCCGAAGGATCGAGCCGCACCACCGTCCCGATCGGCGGTCGCTCGTCATGTTTCACATCGCCGCGCGTCAGCCGTACTTTGTCTTCCAGCTGGCGGCGGGCATGCTTAAAGGCATCGCTGATGGCGGACGTCAGGTCAGAATGGCGTTCGTCGTGCGTCGGCGTGCGCGAGACATTCACTTCCCGGCCCTGCGGCAGCGCGAGACGAATGTGCACTTCATACAGCCCACCTTTGTGGTGATGTTGGCTGGGTGCTTTGACCACGACCCGGCAGGCAGTGATGCGGCCGAAGAGTTCTTCGAGCTGGCCGATGTGCGCGCTGATCACGTCCTCGATCTGCGGCGTGCCAGCCATGCCTTGAAACTGGATTTCAGGGGGCGTTTCCATGTTCGACATTCTCCCGCTAAGCACGTGTTCTCGCCGTTCATCTATCCGCAGCGCTGCGTGACCTGGCTTTGATCTCTATCAAAGTGCGCCCAAATGCGGCTTTACTCAGGCCGCCAGTTCTCCGAGACGCGTTCCTTTTCTCCGCCGGCGGTCGGAGTAGAGGTTATTTCTTCAGCGTTGCGATGTAAGTGGCGATGTCGTCGGCAGCCATTCGGCTCAACGGCAGTTCCGGCATCTTCGGGTGCGGATCGAGCAGGAAGTGCAAGAGTTTATCCGTATCGAACCCCGGCGATTGGGCGATCTGGGCAAGCGGCGGCACATCGGCGACCGCACGCTGCTGGTCGGGCGCAACCAGATGGCACGAGGCGCACCACCTGTTCGCAAGATCGAGACCGTGATCCGGTTTGCCTTTGTAGCCGGGCTCTATTTCGGCCGCATTGCCTGCCGACACGCCGAAAAGAATGACCGATGCGGCCAGTACCGCAAGCCCGTAATTGGGCATTGAATGCCTCTTTCCCAAAAATTCACGGGCGGCCGTCACCGCCGCCTCGCCGAATCGGACGCCAAAACACCTTACCGTCGTTCTCGGCGACGTCTCGTGACCTGGATCAAAAAGCGTCTATAGGCCGAGGCCGCCTGCACGACAGCACGCAGACAACCGCGAGCCCGCCGCCATCTACTCCGAATATCTTTTATGTACAGCGTGTTATGATTCGCCAGCGGCGGCGGCCGCCTGTAAGCAGCCGCGAATTTGCGGGAGGTTTCAGATGGGGCTGCGCGATTTCACTCTGTTCGACGTCATTGAACGCAATGCGCAGCTTTACGCCGACCGGCCGGCCTTCGTCTGCGAGAGTGAACGCATCAACCATGCTGCCTATTTGAAGCGTGTCGCCGGTTTGGCCGCAGGCCTGGCGCGCGCCGGCGTCGAACCGGGCGACCGCATTGTCATCCTGTCGCAGAACAGTCTTGAGTTTGTCGATCTCTACGGAGCCACGGCGAGGCTCGGCGCCATCGTCGTGCCGATCAACTGGCGTCTCAGCGGTCAAGAAGTCGCCTATATCGCCGGCGACGCCGCGCCAAAAGTCCTGATCGCCGACGCCGCCAATCAGCCGGCATTGGCGAGCGCTCGCGATCAGCTTTCGTCGGCCGGACACTGGTATGGCACCGGCAGCTGCCTTGCGCCCTTTGCACCCTATGCCGAACTGCTGGATCTCGGCGCGGCGCATGCTGATGCGTTGCCGAGGGACGTGACAGCCGACGCGGGCTTTGTGATGATTCATACCGCCGCTGTCGGCGGCCGGCCGCGCGGCGCCGTTCTCTCGCACCGCAATTTGATCGCCGCCGGCGTTGAACTCATGCGCCAGTGGTCGCTGACGGCCGATGACGTGAATCTTGCCGCATTGCCGCTGTTTCATGTCGCCGGCCTCGGCATGCTGCTGGCAGCGCAACACGCCGGCGGCTGCAATGTGATCATGCCGAAATTCGACGCCGCCGCGGCGCTCGCTTACATCCGCGACGAACGCGTCAGCATGCTCGCCGAATTCCCGCCGATGCTCACGACGCTGCTTGACGCCGCCGAAGGCCGCTTCACCGAGCTTGCGAGCTTGCGCGTCGCAACCGGCCTCGACGGGCCGGAGACCATCACGCGCTTCGAGACGCACTGCCCGCAGGCGCGCTTCTGGTCGGTCTTTGGCCAGACCGAAACATCGGGCTTTGTCACCATGAGCCCCTATCGCGAGAAACCCGGCACCGCCGGCAAGCCGACCGCGACCGCGCGGGTCGCCACTGTCAACGAAAACGACTTGCCCCTCGGCGCTGGCGAAATCGGCGAGATCGTGGTGCGCGGGCCGATTGTTTTTAAGGGCTTCTGGAAGTGCGAGGCGGACACCGCGTTCACGTTCCGAAACGATTGGCATCACACCGGCGATCAGGGCACATTCGATGCCGAGGGTTACCTTTGGTACAAAGGCCGCTCGCCGGCGAAAGAGCTCATCAAGCCCGGCGGCGAGAATGTCTACCCGGCGGAGGTCGAGCGTGAAATCGCGGCCCACCCGGCGATTGCCGAAGTAGTCGTGCTCGGCGTTCCCGACCAGCAATGGGGCGAAGCGATTAAGGCGGTTTGTAAGTGCAAAAGCGGCAATACCGTCACGGCGCAAGACCTGATTGATTTCGTCGGCGCGCGGATCGCGCGCTACAAGCGGCCGAAATATGTAGATTTCGTTGCGGCCATGCCAAAGACAGCGGCGGGCGCGATCGATCGCGCGGCGGTGAAGAAAGAGCACGGTCAGGCTTGAACGCCCGACATCGGTGGCTCGCCGAAAGATAAACGCCGCCGCGACCAGCGTCGCTCCCACTGTCTAATGATTGTCCCGTGGCACGTACTTTGTCGCCACGCGTTGGAAGGCGACCGCCGGCTCAAGCACCATGCCCTCCGCGAGCTGGTCGACCATGGCGCGCTGGATCTCCTGCCATGGCGTCTGGCTTGGCGGATACCGGTATCCGCCGCTTTGTTTGAGCGCCGCGCGCCGCTGCGTCAGTTCCTCGTCCGAGATCAGCATGTCGACCGTCCCGCGATTAAGATCGACGCGAACGCGGTCGCCGGTCTTGAGCAAGGCGAGACCGCCGCCGGCCGCGGCCTCGGGCGATGCGTTGAGAATGCTAGGGGAGCCGGAGGTGCCCGATTGGCGTCCGTCGCCAAGACACGGCAGCGAGCTCACACCGCTTTTGATCAGCGCTGCCGGCGGCTGCATGTTCACGACCTCGGCGGAACCCGGGTAACCGATCGGTCCAACGCCGCGCATACACAGGATCGTGCGCTCGTCTACGCCAAGGGCCGGATCGTCGATGCGTCGGTGGTAATCTTCCGGCCCGTCGAAGACCACGGCGCGGCCTTCGAACGCATTCCGGTCGTCCGGATTGTCGAGGAAGCGCCGGCGAAAATCTTCGGAAATCACGCTGGTTTTCATGATCGCGGAGTCGAACAAGTTGCCGCGCAGCACCTTGAAGCCGGCGCGCTCCAGCAGCGGATCGGCATAGGGTCGAATGACGCCGGAATTGAGCGACCGTTCACAGGCCGAATTTTCGCCGATCGTCCTGCCGTTGACCGTCATCGCGCCGGCGTGGAGGCGGCCGGCTTCAAGCAGCTCACCCATCACGGCCGGCAAGCCGCCAGCCTTGTAATACTCCTCGCCTAAATATTCTCCGGCCGGCTGCATGTTGACGAGCAGCGGAACGTCATAGCCGATGCTCTCCCAGTCCCCGATCTCGAGCGGCACGCCGATGTGTCGCGCAATGGCATTGATGTGAATCGGCGCGTTGGTCGACCCACCGATCGCTGCGCAAACGACGATCGCGTTTTCGAATGCAGCACGCGTCAGAATGTCGGACGGTTTCAAGCCGTCACGCACGATCTCGACCGCGCGTACGCCGGTTTCATAGGCGATCTGCCCGCGCTCCCGATAGGGAGCCGGGATCGCGGCACAGCCGGGTAACGAAAGACCCAACGCTTCGGCGAGCGCGTTCATGGTCGAGGCCGTGCCCATGGTGTTGCAATGCCCGATGGACGTCGCCGACTGGGCGACGATATCGATGAACTCGCTGTAATTGATTTTCCCGGCGGCATGCTCCTCGCGCGCCTGCCAAACAATCGTACCCGAGCCGGCCAGCTTGCCTCGGTTGTAACTATCGAGCATCGGGCCGCCTGACAGCACGATTGCCGGTATATCGACCGTCGCCGCAGCCATGATGCAGGCCGGCGTGGTTTTGTCGCAGCCGGTCATAAGCACGACGCCGTCGAGCGGATAGCCGAACAGCACTTCGACTAAGCCGAGATAAGCGAGATTGCGGTCTAATGCGGCCGTCGGCCGCTTGCCGGTCTCCTGAATGGGGTGCACCGGAAACTCGATGGCAACGCCGCCGCCATCGCGGATGCCGTCACGTACGCGCTTGGCCAACTCAAGATGGTGACGATTACAGGGCGACAGATCCGAGCCGGTTTGCGCGATACCTATAATTGGCCGGCCGGAACAGAGTTCCTCGCGCGTCAGGCCGTAGTTGAGATAGCGCTCGAGGTAGAGCGCGGTCATACCGGGATTATCGGGATTGTCGAACCACAACTGCGAACGCAGGCGCAGCTTTTGGGTTTCCGGTGCCCCGCCGTCTTTCGCCATCGACCTCTCCAACCTGCGTTTCGCAAGTCCGTTATTGCAAAGTCCGTTCTGCAAACCGCGAACCCCAACGCGCTGATGATCCCCCATTCTTAGGGCATCGCGCCCTCGGCCGCAAAAAAGCCGCCGAGCCGCCACGCGCCGAAATTTCGGTCTTGGTCGCAGGAGGCGTCAAAATCATCGAAGCGCACGGTTTGCGCGTGTGGATCAAAGCCGCCACCGTCGAATAGTTCCCGGTTTTGCCTGCTCTTCGCTTTCCCTGGAACCCAACAAAGCATTCGTCGTTGATGTCGCGCACTTTCCAACCGCCCATCACCAACCAGGAGTTCAGGATGAAGCCAATAAGTTCTCTACTGGTCGCGGCAGCACTTGGCGCCAGCGCCCTTGCAATCTCCCCGATCAGCGCATCCGCGGAGATTGTATGCACAGGCAACGTGTGTTGGCATACGCATGACCGATACGACTACCCGCCGGAAGCCAACGTCGTCGTGCACCCGATGACTGGCGTTGGGGTCCTAACGAGCACTTCGGCTGGCGCGAACATGAAGGCCGCGGCTATTGGCGCGGTGATCGTTGGATGGAACACTAAGCTTTCGCACTGCTCCGGCGTCGGCCGTCATGCCGACGCCGGCTGCCAGCAAGTGTTTTGCAAATCATTGTTATGATAGCGTGCGAGTTTTACAGAAAAGGTTGATCCTGAGCAAATTGGAGCATTGAGCCATGGCCACGCGCCGAAAACCCAAATATTCGCCTTCCGCCGGAAAAGACGTCGAGCGCGAAATGCGCAAGTTCAACCGCGGCACGCTAAAAAGCGGCAAGGGTGGGAAGGGCGGCAAGGTCAACAACCGCAAGCAGGCGATCGCTATCGCGTTGTCGGAAGCGCGCAAGGAAGGGAAACGCGTGCCAAATCCGAAAAGGTAAGCCAGCAAAGCGTCGGTCGGCGGCGTCAGTCAAACTCCGCCTGCCAGATGGAGACGTTTGATGACAAATCCACAAGCCCGGCGAGATGCGGACGCGCGCACCGAACTATCTACACACCAGGCAAGACAAGCCGTAACCGGTCATAATGTGCGCTACGTGCTCCGCTTCGGCACGGTCGCCGTGATCATTGCATTTGCCGCAAGTCTATCTGTCTTTTTTTGCTTGAATTTTCCGGCGCCTCTATTTTCCGACGCTCTTCTACTACCCCACGAAGGGCCCGCTCATGCGGGCCTTTTTAGGTCAGCGCGCTTAGCCTAGCGATGGTAGGCAGCGTGGCAGCCACCGTCGAGCGGGAGACAACACGAGGGCGACGTCCTCGTTCCGGCCCAGGGACAAGACGTGCGGCCCCTTTCGCAAATACGTGATTTGTTTGGAACTCGGTTCCACCGAGGGAGTTATTTGATCGGCTTCGATATTCGATGATGGAGATGACAATGGGCTTCGGACGCGGTGTGTTGTTTTGGCTACTGGGTATCCCCCTTCCGATCATCATTTTGCTGGCGCTGTTCTGGCACCACTGATCCTTCGGACCGGCAATCCGTCGAAAAGTCGAAAAGCAAGCTGGAGGCAACAATGCTTGGCACTATTCTAATCGTTATTCTTGTTTTGCTCCTGGTTGGAGCATTGCCGACTTGGCCATATAGCGGCGCCTGGGGATATTATCCTTCGAGCGGGCTCGGATTGGTCGTCGTCGTCGTTCTGATCTTGGTCCTCGTCGGCAGAATCTAGCGCCGCGCGAGTCGGATCGAAAATCCGGAGGACGTCGCCCATTTCAAATCCGGGCGACGTCGCCGTTTTGGGACCGATGGACTGCCAATACGGCGGCGAACAATCATTGGAACCTTTTCTTTCACACTCACGTTAATTCCTCAGAGCCGCTGTGGCTCAGTCGTCGTGAGGACATGGCCATGTTGGGATGGGCAGCTTTGTTTCTGATTATCGCCATAGTCGCCGGCGTCTTGGGTCTTGCCGGTATCGCGATTGTCTCGGTGGAAATCGCTAAGGCGATCTTCTTCGTCGCCATCATCTTGTTTCTGGTCTCGGCGGCGATCGGAATCGCTCGCGGGCGGTCGGTACGCGCGCCGTAAGGTCGCGCGAAGTACCCCCGCCTCCGACGATATCTCGATATCTTGGATGGTTGATATGTCTGTGCATAGACCAACCGCGTTTGTGGCAGCGGCATGCGGCATTTGCCCGACGGGGCTAGCCCTCGTACTGGCCCTCCTAGTAGCGCCGCCGGCGCTTGAAACACACGCCGGCTGGTCGACGCTCGAAGCGGGACCCGCCGTCAACCGAGACCGCAAGGGTGATCGCCTCGCTGTCATGCATCAGCACAAAACCGCCGGGACGGAGATCGGACTCGGCGGACTCTTCGAACTGTCGATCGGCCGGCATCCTGGCGATCTCCTCGCGGTATGGGACGCGGCCGGGCAATTGCGCTTTGTCGTGGACGCTCGCAGCGGCCTCACCGCCGTAACCGAAACACCTTCACGAGCTGGGCTAGTGCCCGATCCATTCGATGAGCCTTCGCGTCCGCAAGGACCGCCGTCTCCGACGGTTCCCTTTGGCTGCGAGCCGCTCGCAAGTTCCTCGACAGATCCCCGCATCGCCGGCCTGACAGGAAAATGCATGTCGGACGCTGCAACCGGGCTTTATGCGGCGCTGTCCGGGCCTGAAACGATCCATCAGCCCGCCTTCGATTGAAGGCGCGTCGAGAGCGTCGTTGCGACCGCCGCCACAGTTCTAAAACATTTAGTTCCCACATTGCGGCAGCAAATCGGTGAGCAACCCGCCACCGATGCGCCGCCGCGAGATGATGCATGTTCCGGGACTTTGGTGTAGAAGTTCCCGCACGGGAACAGAACGTTATTTTATCGCCAGGTTCCCGGCCGGCACGCCCCCGATACCGGAAGATGAAGTTACCAGCGATTTCGCGTTTGGCGCACCACCGCAACGTCGGGCTTTCGAAAGGCAGCTTGGCGTTGATTACGGCGATCGTTCTATTGACCTGCGTGGCCGCAGCAGCGGCGGTCGTTTTGATGTTTCGTTCGGCGGAAGCCAACGACTGGGTCAATCACACATTCGATGTCCAGCGGGAGGCTCGGAGTCTCCTCAACGACGTCTTGAGCACCGACACGGCGTGCGTGGTTATTTGCTGACCCGGGACAAGACGTACCTGGAGCCGTACAATTCGGCAAATTCCGGACAATCCGACAGCCTCCAGAATCTATTCGAACTCACCGCAGACAATCCATCGCAGCAGCGGCGTCTTGAGGGGATACGCGCTTCGCTGTCGCGTTTGCGCGCGTTGTTCGAGCAGATGATCGCGACGGCCTCCGACCCGAATAACCCGTCGAGCACGCTCGAATTAACCAGCCTGCAGGCGACCAAATCCCTGATGGACGAGACGCGCGCCGATCTCGACCAGCTCGTCGATGCCGAGCAGAAGCTATTGACCGCGCGCCAGTCGACGGCCGCGTACCTACAGCGGGCGCTTGCCATCGCCGTGATTGCGGCCCTCGCCGCGGCATTAGTCCTCGCCATCATTCTCGGACGCATCACCGCGCTATACATCGAACATCTCGATTTGCGAACGGCCGAGCTGGAAAACGAAAATCGTCTTCGTATGCAGGCTGAGGCGGCCTTGGTGCAGTCGCAAAAGATGGACGCCATCGGACAATTGACCGGCGGCATCGCCCACGATTTCAACAACATGCTCACGGTGGTGATCGGCAGCCTCGACGCCATCGCCCGCCGGCTGGCGCGGCGGCAAACCGGGGGTGGCGACGACGGAGAGTTCATCGCGTCAATGCAAAGATCGGTGGAACTGGCGACGCAAGGCGCGGAAAAGGCAGCTCAGCTAACCCATCGTTTGCTCGCCTTCGCCAGGCGACAACCGCTGGCGCCGAAGCCGACCGACCTGAACCTTGTTATCAGGGACAGGATCGATCTGCTGCGGCGGACGATCGGAGAGGCAGTGGACCTAGAGACGGTCTTCGGTGGGGGGCTGTGGCTCACGTCCGTTGATCAGAATCAGTTGGAAAACGTGCTGGTCAATCTTGTTATTAACGCGCGTGACGCAATGCCGGAAGGAGGCAAGCTTACGGTCGAAACGGCGAATGCGCATCTCGACGACACTTACGTGCGCCAATTCGGCGACGTCGCCGCCGGGCAGTACGTTCTGCTTAGCGTCACCGACACCGGAGTGGGAATGACGAACGACTTGCTGCAACGCGTATTCGAGCCGTTTTTTACAACTAAAAAAGGCGGAACGGGCTCGGGACTGGGCCTTCCCATGGTCCATGGCTTCGTAAAACAGTCTGGAGGGCACATCCGTATCTATAGCGAAATCGGTCAGGGCACGGCCGTGAAATTATATTTGCCGCGCAACTTGCAGTTGGGAGTGACGGCGACGCCCGCCGCCCGGCCGTTGACGGCAGAACCGATGCCGCGCGCGGATCGCGATGAAGCGATCCTGGTCGTGGAAGACAGTCACGAAGTGCGGCAATTCGCGAAAACCATCCTTGAGGATTTGGGCTATGCCGTCGTGGCCGTCGTCGACGGCCTAGAGGCTGTCCGCACGGTTCGCTCGGGGGCAAGATTCGATCTGTTGTTCACCGACGTGGTTCTGTCCGTTTCGCTCAATGGCAGGGAGCTGGCGCAGCTGCTTCGCGAAGGTCGGCCTGACTTGCCGGTTCTGTACACCACCGGATACACCCGAAACGCCATTGTTCATAACGGCCGGCTTGATGCCGATGTCGATTTTATTCAGAAACCCTATTCGCAGCGCGACCTCGCGCTGAAGCTGAGAGAGCTTCTCGATCGCCCAATCTAATGGCGGGCTACTTCGTCGCCGAATCCCAGTCGGCAAAGCCCGGTTCTTCGACGCGCGCGACATGCTGGTAAACGGTTGTGGCGATGAGAAGGATCGGCGTAGCCAAAAGCGTTCCGAGCGGTCCCCACAGCCAGGTCCAAAACGCAATCGAGAGAAATATCGCCAACGGGCTGAGCGTCAATCGGCGACCGATCACGCTCGGCGTGATGAACTGGCCCTCAAGCGTGTTGACGGCCACGATCAGCGCCGGCGCCAGCAACGCCTGGGCCAATGTCGGGAGCACGACCAACCCGACCACGAACACCAGCGTGACCACGGCGGCCGGTCCCAAATACGGTACGTAATTGAACAAGAACGCGGCGGCGCCAAATAGCAGCGGATTCGGCAGGCCAACCAGATAGGCGACGGCGGCGGTAACCAAGCCGACGCAGAGGTTGATGACCGTGACCACCGCGACATATTGCGCCAGGTTTTGCTCGATGGCCGTGAACAACCGCAGCGCCGTCAACCGCGCCTCCGATCTTTCGAACAGCAACGCAACGAAATGTCTCTGGCTTTTCAGCGATAGCAGGAAAAAGAACAAGCCGACGAAAAACAAAATGACGCCGCCCAAAGCCGGGGTCAGAAATTGAACCAGAAAACCTATCGTGCTGCTCGTCGACGGCTCTATTCGCAGCGACGTCGCCGAGCCACTGCCCAACATGGTCGCGAAGCCGTTCTGCACACCCTGAATTGTCGCGATCAGCGGTTGGAGAAAGGCAGCCTTGCTCTTCAAGGCAGCGCCGATTTCCGGAATCCTGCCCGCGCCGTAGCTCAAGGCATCACCGAGCACGACAAACAAGGCGTTGAGCGCGACCAGCACCAAACCTAGGCAAGCGAGCACAAACAGCGGGCGTGGAACGCGGTAGCGCTCGGCGAGCGCCGCCAGCGGCCCGAACATATTGGCGACGATGGCGGCAGCGACAATCGGCGCGATTACGGCGCGGGCAAAATAAAGCAGAGCGCACAACAGCAGACAAAAAATGCCGATTGTCGCAACCCGGGAGGTGTTAACGAGCAAGTTGCCGCGGCCGGACATCGGCACGGACACGGGCACTGGCTCCAACGTACGCAAGCGCTGCATATGATATCCCCCGGCGCCGACTGCCTCCAAACATCATCCTTCTGACAAGGAAGTGACCGGCGACTGTTATTAGAACGAGCGATGTTCGATTCGGTTTCAGACCGGCCGGCGGCCGGCCTCACTTGTGCGTTATCGCCGACACATTTGCAGATTAGTTGCAATCGAATTGGGCCCGCGCGTCAGAGCCCATCGGTCGCGATGCCGAACGCGACTAGCGACGCGCGCAGCGTCGAGAACTGATAGGGCTTGGAAAGGACGGAGAGCTTCTCATAACGAGCGAGCTCGGCTGCGGCCGTCTCGGCAGACTGTCCGGATGCGACGATGATCGGCAGATCGCGCCGCATTTGCTTAAGCTCGACGACTAAGTCGGCTCCGTCGCGGTCCGGCAGACCGAGATCGACGATCGCGATCTCGAAGTCCGAAATCTCGGCCGCCGCCAACGCCAATGCCCGCGAAGCCGACGGCGCTTCCGCAACCTCGAAACCCATTTCACGCAGAGCGTCCGCGGCAAACATCGCCACGAGCGCTTCGTCCTCCACCAAAAGGGCGTATGGGCATCCGTTGCGCATGAGACCACATGAAAGGTTTGACGAACCGCGCATTCTCCACCGGACGTCGTATAAAGACCAGCGCGCTCACGAAGCCGAGACCGGAGACGGCAGGATTCGGCCGCTGTCGAGCCTTGGGAAAACGCCTAAAGTTCCGCTCGGTTCCGGGTCGCAAATCAGCGCGCGGACCGGAACCAAGGCGCCGGCCGGCGCGTTGAGCCATTGTCCGACTGCACCTCCCCCCTCGCCCCCCGTGCGCAGTCGGGAAGAGAGGCGCTGCCTGCAGGCAGCGCCTCTTTGTCTTTGGCGGCGGCCCGTTGCGCAACTCGGAACCCCTCGCGCATCCCGTTGTTTAAACCGGGTGAAGGCAACTTTACCCGGGGACAAAAGACCATGAACTGGGATCGCATCGAAGGAAATTGGAAGCAGTTGAAGGGTCGCGCGCAGCAAAAGTGGGGCAAGCTCACCGACGATGACATCAACGTCATCGAGGGCAACCGCACCGAGCTGTCCGGGCGCCTGCAAAATCGTTACGGCATCGCCAAGGATGAAGCCGAACGTCAGATCGACACGTGGATGAAATCCATCGGCTGACGCCAAAGCCAACAGGATCGAAGCAAAGCGGCGTCGCGCCGTTATGCCGTGGCGCGACGCTTCTTGTTGCTGGCATTCTGTTCGAAAAAGAGGACCTGACTTATCAGCGCCGACACCGCGGCGGGCTGATAAGGCTTGGCGATCAGGAACGCGGGCTCCGGTCGCTCGCCGGTCAGAAACCGCTCCGGATAAGCGGTAATGAAGATAACCGGCACCTCAAAACGATGGAGCATCTCGTTGACGGCATCGAGGCCGGAACTGCCGTCCGCCAACTGGATATCGGCGAGGATCAGGCCCGGGCGTTTTTGCGCCGCCAATTTCAACGCGTCATTTCTCGTACGCGCCACGCCTACAACGCGGTGACCCAGGCTTTCAGCCAGTGACTCGAGATCAAGGGAGATAAGAGCTTCGTCCTCGATGATGAGCACATCGGTCGCGATCTGATCGGCAAGCTCGCGGCCGAACTGATCGATGAGCGCGCGCAGCGTGGTGACGTCAACGTCGAGGATACGGGTGGCCGACTCTTCTCCGAACATTTCCAGCGAAGTCAGCAAAAACGCCTGCCTCGGCAGCGCGCTGATTTGCGCAAGACGCCGCTCAGGCGGAAAGGTAGCGGCGTCACGGGCCTCCGCATTGAGCGGAACCGAATTCCAGATCCGCGTGAAAGTGCGGAACATGTCCACGCGAGTGTCGCCGTCTGCACTGACGAGGGTAGGCTGTTTGACCACGGCTTCCAGCGTGGCCGCTACGTAGGCATCGCCGGATTCCTGACTGCCGGTCAGCGCTCTGGCGTAACGGCGCAGGGCTGGAAGATGGCCTCTAACCGACTGAGCTAATTGCATAAAAATTGCCTCCCGCTAGGCCCAATAAAACGCATCCGCGAATTTAACGCCTCCGTTGAAAAAAAGTTCCGGTGCCGGAGGAACTATTTGTTTTGGCTGGCTTTCTCCAATACCCAGAAACAAGTATAAGCCATATGCCATGGCAGACCAGGGGGAGTTGTTGAAGAAGCCGCAAAGGCGTGCCGCGATCGCACAAGCGGCCGTCCGGGACGCGAAGGGGCGCTTGGGGCCGGAAATTCAAAATAAGATCGGTCAACATTTGCGTGGCCTCTATTCCGACATCGTCGACCAAGGCGTGCCCAACCGTTTCGCGGAGCTTTTACGCGACTTGGACGATTCGGACCTGGACAAGCCGAAGCCGGAATAGCCGTCGAGTACCCGGCTCTTGCCGGGCCGTTGCGCGACCAGCAAAGCCGTCGGTGCTAGCCCGCGGTCGTTCGGCCGCCAGTTTATCGAAACGTCGATAAGCCCTGGCGGAACGAGTGGACCAATTGGCCGTTTGACCCATAGAGAACCGATCACCACACCAGGCGGGGACCTCAAGAATGCTCCGGCCTTTAAATCGGCTACCGACTGTCGCACCGGACTCGACCTCAAACGTTGACGCCTCTGTTGCTTTGCTTAGGCCAAATGATGGACGTCCGTGTGCCGCCGGGGCGCCCATTGTTTAATTTCGAAGCCTTTTTCGTCGCGAACCTTTCGCTCATTTAATGAGCGAACGGACGTCCCGTACGGCGACCATGCTACAATAAGAGGTGGCGGCACAGTCCGTAGTGGGGAGAGCACCATGGCAAGCGATCTTCAACGGATTGAGGCAACAGCGTTGCTCGCGGCCATCGTGAAATTTTCTCACGACGCCATCGTCAGCAAAGATTTGAACGGCATTGTGACGTCGTGGAACGCCGGAGCCGCCCGAATGTTCGGCTATGCCAGCGAGGAGATCGTCGGCCGCTCGATCCTGACGATCATACCGCCGGATCGCCACAGCGAAGAAAGCTATATTCTGGATCAGGCCAGGGCGGGAAAAACCATCGAGAACTACGACACCGTGCGGGTGCGCAAGGATGGCGGGCAATTGCACGTATCGCTGTGCATATCGCCGATACTGGGCGATGACGGAAGAATTCTCGGTATTTCTAAGATTGCGCGCGACATTACCGGCCTGAAGATCGCGCAGCAGACACAGAATCTTTTGCTGCGGGAGCTGAACCACCGTTCGAAAAATCTGCTGGCGGTTGCCGATGCCATCCTGCGGCAGACGGCCAAAAACACGCCGCCGCAAGAACTGGTCAGCCGGGTCAGCCGGCGATTCCAGGCGCTGTCGGTCAATCAGGATCTGCTGATCGATAAAGATTGGCGGGGCGTCGAACTTGAACACGTCGTTCGGTCGCAGCTTGCCGCATTGATCGACGATGCCGGCGCGCGTCTAGCTGTCGGCGGTCCGACGATCGTCCTCACTCCAGCCGCGGCGCAGGCCATCGGGCTCGCCATTTTCGAACTCGCCAGCAATGCGCTCAAATTCGGCTCACTTTCGGCTCCGCACGGGCGTGTCGACGTCGATTGGCGCGTGTCGGGCGAAAGCCAAACCGAGGAGCTGGTCTTGAGCTGGCGGGAATCGGGCGGTCCGCGCATCAAAGCCCCCAAGCACAAAGGGTTCGGAAGCACCGTTATTGAGGGCATGGTCGCCCGCTCGCTGGTTGGCCGTGCGTCGGTCGACTACGCCCCCACCGGCATCGTGTGGCAGCTGGTCGCGCCGACGGCGTCATTGCTCGGCGCCGAAGTCGCTTAGGCGTACTCCCGTTCATGAACGCGCATGCTGACGGCTCCTGGAGCTATTCTGCTGCCTCGGCAATAGGGTAGACCCCGTGCAGAACTTTTTCGAAATGGTCCGCAACCGACGCGTTACAGCGGCATGCACGCGCCTTAAGCATGTCGGGCTTACGAACGACCAAAGCGCCGCGGCGCGTCTCCAAAATGCCGCCCGCCTTGAAGGTCTGGATGATGCGGCTGGCGTAGCTGCGTCCGACCCCCAATAACGTCGCCAGTTGTTCCTGCGTAATTGGAACGACGTCATCGCCGGTTCGATCGAGCGCGGAGATGATCCATTTCGCCGTGCGCTGCTCGATGGAATGGATTGCGTTGCAGGCGGTCGACTGAAACACCTGCGCTAAGAGGCAGTCGGCGTAGCGGGCAAACAATGCCCGCAATGAGGGGGATTTTAACTTTGCAGCCTCGAGGTGGCGGATGCTAAGCCGTACAAACGGGCCTTTGCCCTTTGCCACGATCCTGCAATAGGCCGGCAGATTGCCGCAACTGACAATACCTCCGACCGCGCCCTCGCGGCCGACCAGTGTCACCTCCACATCGTTTCCGTCATCGCTGGTGACAAGGAATGCCGCCAGACTGGCGGCGCAAGGAAAGTAGACCACCTCGACATCGTCGCCTGGATGATAAAGCAACGTATCGGCGGCGGCCTCCATGGCGACGAGGTTTGCGCCAAGAAGCTCATAATCCTCTTCGCGCAAGGCGTTCAGGAGGTTGTTGTTCGGGCGGTGGATCGCCGTAGTTTGCTGCCACCGCGAATATCGTGGCTCGTCCAAGACGGTCTCACAATCAATTGAAACTACGAGGTGGGTCGCTTCTGTCCACTAGTGAACGGACAACACTCGCCCGTTGTGATTGGTTCCATTGTGTGGAACCCAAACCCTCAGGAGCCGCATCATGCGAACCACGAAACCGAACGATGTTAAAATTTGATCCTCGCGGGCGGCGCCGGATTTTGTCTCGTGACCGAAGAACCTGAGATACCAAGGGACGTGCTGCTCGTTGAAGACAACGCCCTTATTGCGCTCAATACCGAGGACATGCTGAGGGAAATCGGTGTCGTCAGTGTTCGTGTTGCCGGCACCGTCGCTTTGGCATTAGCGGCGATTGAAGAGGAAGGGTTGCCGAATTTTGCGCTTTTGGATGTCTATCTAGGCGGCGAAAGCGCCGTGGAGATTGCTTATCGCCTGTTCAAAGAAGGTGTGCCGTTCGCATTCGCCACCGGAATTGGCGGAGCCGCCGATCTTCCCGCGAAGTTCGCCCAGGTACGGATATTGCGAAAGCCCTATACCATCGACATGCTACGGACGGCGTTGTTGGAGCATTGAGCCGTAGCCGGCGCTGTGTTCAACGCGACGTCGCTACCTGCAAGTTGTCCAGTCGCATATGCTGCTCGTCGCTCAATCCCTGTTGCAGCCCCGCCAACGCTACCTCGATAGCCTCGACCGCGCGCCAACTAGCGTCGAGGCGGCTCGTGATCGCATCGAGACGCGCTAAAGCCGTGGCCGGTATCGCACCGGCGCAGTATCCATCAAATTCGCGCGCAGCGCGTTGGAAGGCATCCTGAACGGTCGCGAACGCCGCTTGCTGAGCTTCGGTGGGCTGCACCGCTCGCGAGAGCTGTGCAAGCGGCTCGTTCACCAGCTCGGCGCTCAGCTTGCAGTCCGCTGCCGCCTTGGACGTGGCGGCGCCCGGCGCCGGTCCATCAAGCTGCGCGCGTTGTTTGCTGTCCAAGGAGTCGGCAAACTCCTGCAGGGTTGGGCGCACCAAGCCGAGCGCCATGATGGTTGCGTCGATCTCGCGATCCATGAGCTGTAAGCGCTCGACCGGATGCGCCGGTATTTTGTCCGGACACGACTTGATCAGAAGTCCGTTCGCTTGCCCAAGCGCGGTCCCCAGCTTTTGCAGCGCCGGACTTTGAGCGGCGGTAGGCATCGTCTCGCGCGCGATGCGCGCGACAGTTTCCTCCGTCGCGATACGATCCAGGCACAGGTTTGATGTCCGTTCGTCGGGCGCGTGTTTGCCGAAGGCTTGGTCCAAAATGTCTTGGTACCCAAACGGCCATGGCGCGGACGCCTTCGGCCGAAAGATATTGTCATAAAGCGAAGGCAGGGCCAGTACGGGGTAAAGCAACGTCGGCGCACGGTTCTCTGTTGTCAGCGATGGCTCCGATGGCGCGCTGCGCCCGCCGCGGAAACCGGGTACCGGCAAAGAAAAATGCAATGGCCCAAAGTTTAAGCCGAGTGCGCTTGCCCTAGGTGGGGCGCGAGGGCGGCAAGCACTAGCGCAACGACGCCTATGCGGGCGGTGACAGGTAGCATGGTTCGGCCACTCTAGATCGAGCGGACTCCCCATAAAAACGCACCCGCCAGACTAAGGTTCCGGGCGCCGCAATAAAACAACGTGCCCGCCGCAAGGCAGCCGAAGTACGTTCCGACAATTACGCCGCTGAAGCCGGGTCAAGCGGACGGAAACCTGTTGCTTGCGCGGGCCGCATTTCGGCAGCCGCCGGTATTGCTATTGAGCGGGCTTCATCTCCCCGCAAGGCGGCCAAAAACTCCTGTTGCCATCGATTCACATCATAATCGGAAATCACGGCAAGCAGCGCCCGATGGCGGCTTTGCCGTTCATCGAGCGACATCGCAAGCGCCCGCGCCATCGCGCCGGCGACCGACTCGGCATCATACGGGTTGACCAGTAATGCCTGTCGCATCGCCGTCGCGGCGCCGGCGAAACGCGACAGAATGAGTACGCCTGGGTCGTCGGGATCCTGTGCGGCGACATACTCTTTCGCGACGAGGTTCATGCCGTCGCGCAGCGGCGTCACCAGGCCAACGCGAGCGGTGCGGTAGAGCCCGGCCAGCGCGGAGCGGCTGTAGACACGATTGATGTAGCGGATCGGTGTCCACGATACTTCGCCGTATTTGCCGTTGATGCGCCCGGCGGCCGAACCGGCATCCAATTCCAGTTCGGCATATTCGGGAATCTCCGATCGGTTCTTTGGAGTGATCTGCAGATAGGTGACCTTGCCGACCCAGTCAGGATGGTTGGCCAGGAACAGATCGAAGGCCTCAAAGCGCTGGATGAGGCCTTTGGAATAATCGAGACGGTCAACGCCGATCATCAGGGACCGATCGCCGAGGCTGGCAACAAGCTCCTGCACCAGCGGCGACCGCACGTTGCGCCGGGCCAGCCGCGCGAATGTGCGCGGCTCGATGCCGACGGGGAATGTCCCGATTTGTGTCTGCTTGCCGTTCAGTCGCAAGGTGATCTGGCCGCCGGCGGTTTCGAACACACGCGCCTGCTGCGCGTCACACTCGGACAACAAGTAGCGGACGAAATTTTCGGAATCGCTGTTCGTCTGGAAACCAACAACGTCGTAATCCAAAAGCAGCGGAATGAGATGGTCGTGGTTCGGCAGCGAGGTCAAAATCTCGGGCGCCGCCAAAGGCGTATGCAGGAAGAAACCGATACGATTGCAGTGGCCCCGCCGTCGTAACGCAGCGGCGAGCGGGATCATGTGGTAATCGTGCACCCAGATGATGTCATCTTCCAGAATAACCTTCTCAAGTTCGCTCGCGAAATGCTCGTTGACTCGGAAATAGCCGCTGAGATCGCGGCGCGCGAACTCGGCAAGATCGAGCCGATAATGCAGGATCGGCCACAGCACGCGATTGGCAAAGCCGTTGTAATATTCCTGATAGTCGTCCTTCATGAGATCGGTGACGACGTACTCCACATTCTTGTAAGTGACGGATCGCGTCTCTAGTTGGTCGGCGGCCGCCGCCACCTTGCCGCTCCAGCCAAGCCAGACGCCGCCGTTGCGCTGCAAGGTCGGGCGCAACGCCACTTCGAGCCCGCCGGCGCGTTTGGAACCGTCGCCGGCCGGAACTGAAACGCGATTGGAGACAACGACTAGTCGTGCCAATGCCGATCCTCCCAACTTCGCGATAGCCGCATCGCCGTCAAGATCAGGCCGGCCATCGAGTAAGTTTGCGGAAAATTGCCGCACAGTTCGCCGGTTTGGGGGTCCACATCTTCCGAAAGCAATCCGTAGCGATTGCGATACCGCAGCGCGTCGTCGAACATTTCGATCGCCTCTTCGCGCCGGCCGAGCTTCCACCAAACATCGATCAGCCAAAACCTGCAGATCAGAAAGGCAGCCTCCGGCTCGCCAAAGTCATCCTTGGCCACGTAACGCATAACGTGCTTGCCGCGTAAAAGTTCACCTTCGATTGCTTCGACGGTGCGGACAAAGCGCGGATCGTCCACATCCACCAGGCCGATTTCAGGCAACAACAGAACGCTGGCGTCGAGATCGTCGGACCCGATCGCCGCGGTAAAAGCGCCGCGTGTCTCGCTCCAAGTCTGCTCGAGCAATCGGGCCTGCATGGCGTTGGCGACGCTCTTCCACTCGGCGGCGCGCTCTTTCAGACCGAGGTGCCTGGCGATCGCTGCCAGCCGGCTGCATGCCGCCCAGCACATCGCAGCCGAATGCGTATGCACGCGCATGCGGCCGCGATACTCCCAGATGCCAGCGTCCGGCTCGAACGCCAACCGTTTGGCGATCTCACCGAGATGCTCAAGGAGCTGAAACAGGCCGGCGTCGCCCGGCCGCGGCAGACGGCGATCGAAGAACATCGGCATCGCGGCTAGAATGATGCTGCCGTAAGTGTCGTGCTGGTGCATATCAGCGGCCGCGTTGCCGACACGCACCGGACCGTCGCCGCGATATCCTTTGAGCTTTAGAGCGATCTCTTCGTTCATGTCGTCCGTCGGGACGATAGAATACACCGGACGCACCGGATCTTCGGTGGCGATGCCAAGGATGAAGGAGATGAAGTCTTCCATCGTCTGCGTGGCGCCGAGTCTATTAAGCGCCTTGACGACAAAATACGCGTCACGCAGCCAACAAAAGCGATAGTCCCAGGTGCGCCCGGAGCGCGGAGATTCTGGAATCGAGGTCGTGTGCGCGGCTATAACCGCGCCGGTTTCCTCGAAGTTGCTAAGCTTGAGCGTGATTGCCGCGCGGATGATAACGTCCTGCCAATCGTAGGCGATCGACAGGCGGCGCACCCATTCGGTCCAGTAATTGCGCGTGCGGTCGGCGAATTCCCGGCAGGTCGTCGCCAGATCGGCAGGGAAAGGCTCGTCGGGCCCGATCACCAGATAAACCGGCCGCGTGAGCACGAATGGCGCCTCGCGGTCGATGTAGGACAATGGCGCGTCAGTGGTCAGACGGACGACGAGATTAGGGCCGCGGAAGGTAACGTGATTACTGCCAATCGACTTGGATCGAATTGGCACCCCGTAACGATTCGTCGGTCGAAAGCGTATCGTTATTCGTGGCGTTCCAGCGACCGGCTCGATGATGCGAACCAGCTGCGGCGGACGGAATACGCGATCGTAGATGCGAAAGCGCGGCGCGAAGTCGGTGATTTTGACGGCGGCTGATTTGCCGTCGACGAGCGTCGTCGAAACGACCGCGGTATTGCGCTCATAATCGGACGAAAAGTCGACCATGCCGTCCAATACGACGTCGCAGAATCCTTTTTCTTCGTCGCCTGCCAGCAGGCGGGAAAAAACCGGATCGTTGTCGAAGCGCTGAAAACACCACCAGACGATTCGCGAAGACGGCTCCAGCAGAGCTGCGGTGCGCCCGTTACCAATGAGAGCGAGATCGAGCCCGAAATCGTTCTTGGCTTGATGCTTCATTCATCTGCATCCAGCGCGGCCAGCCATTCGCGGACCTCGGCCGGAGAACCGAACATGCCGGTGGCGCCCGTCATGAACCGTTCCACCGAATAGCCGATGCCGCCATAGGCCGGTAATTCCGCAAACACCGTCTCGTCGGTGACGTCGTCGCCGATGAAAATCGGCTTGCGACTAGCGAAAGGCGGATTCGTCATCAACTCGCGGACGGCGGTGCCCTTGGAAAAGCGCCTCGACTTGATCTCGATCACCGCTTTGCCCTCCATAAGCTCGAGATCTTCAGTTTGACTGACGATCGTGGCGATTTTGGACTTGAGCGGCTTCTCCATTTCCGGCGCCAGCCGATAGTGAATCGCCAGCGACGCGCCTTTGTTCTCGACGAATATCCGTGGATCGGCAGACGCCACCGCGGCCACTTGTCGGCGACAGTCTTGCCCGATCAGTTCGGCATGGCGCGAACGCGTGCGTCCGTTGCCGGCGAACCGAATTTGAGCTCCATGACCGCCGATCGCGGGAAGCCTCAGCGGCGCAAACAGGCGGTCGACATTCGCGATGACGCGTCCGCTTACGAAAGCGACGGCGCCGCCGCTCTTGACGTACAATCGTTCAAGCGAGCTAAGCAGCGAGTCCGGCACAACCACGCTTCTCGGGGTGGCCGCCGTGTCCAATATTGTGCCGTCGACATCCAGCAATAATGCGATCGATGAAAGGTCCATCGATTGCGGCGGCGGGAATACATCAGGCGGCGGCGCATGACGACAACTTTGTTGGGGCAAATTTCGTCACCGTGGGGCCGTGGTGGAGGGTCTAGCGACCAACACCTCAACGCGCCGCCACCGGAAAAGTTCCACGCAAGTTCCGAGGGCGCAGCTCGCACCACGTCGCGCCCGCCGATTAACTCGCAGCGAAGGCAACCGTGGAGAGAAGCGCGAGCTCGGCGCGGCGGGAATCGAGCCTCGTATGCTGCACGACAATGGGCATGTCCGATTCGAATACCGAGGCATAATCGGTATCGCGAGGCATCGGCTGCGGGTCGGTCAGATCGTTGAACCGCAGATGCAAGGTTCGGCGCGCCGCGACCGTCACAAGATACGGTCCCACCGGCTCGCGGTCCGCGAAATAGATTGTGATCACGACTTTGGCGTCGCGGTCGCCAGCATTGAGGATGCACGCGGTCTCGTGCGACTCCAACGCGCGATCCGCATGTTTGCTTTCAGAGGGAATGTAACCCTCCGCGATCGCCCAGCGCGTTCGTCCGATGGCAGCCATTGGCAGGATTTAGCCTTCCGAGCCAAACGCGCCACGGGCGGTGCGGTTCCCTTAATTGCATTTGCGGAACTTTTGCTCGCGCTCACGCGTCACTCTTTCACGGAGCCATCGGTGGCGCGGCGGGGTGCTCGCGCGCGAGCAACGATAGACGTTGAGGGGTAACAGCACATGGCCGCAATCGGAAACGCCGGTGAGGCAAACGATCCGTCCGGTGCCGCGGCACCGACCACCTCGGCCACGATCGAGGGCGCCCGAAAGTCGTGATCGAATTTCCGCAACATTGATCCGGCAGCATGGCGGCGATGAAAGTTCCGGCCAAACGCAGTGTTATTCCGCACAAGGCGGGAGCGGGTGCCGTTGCGGACCGCCTTTCAGCACCCTCGCCGGAAGCGGCATTTGCCGTAACTGCGTCGCAGTCGACCCCAACTCCGTTCGCGCTCAAGTGCGGCGATACGTTTGCGGTTTTGGACGGCCGCGGCGATATGCCGGGCTTGCTCGGCGGTTCAGCCGGCCTTTTTCATTGCGACACGCGCTACCTGTCTCGTTTCGTCCTGTTGATAAACGATACGGCGCCGCTGCTGCTCGGCTCCAACTTACGCGATGACAACTCGGCGCTCGTCGTCGATTTGACGAATCCCGATTTTGTCTCCGGGCCGCAGATAGCAATGGAGAAGGATACCGTCCACATCTTGCGCACCTTTTTTTTGTGGCGCGATATCGCCTACCAGCGGCTTGCTCTGCGCAATTACGGCGATCGACGCATCGACTTGCGGCTTTCGCTGCTTTTTGAAAGCGATTTTGCCGATTTGTTCGAGGTGCGCGGCTCGCGGCGCGAGCGGCGCGGCCGCGTTACGGCAGAGCTTCGCGGCCGCGATCAGGTGGTGCTTGCTTATGATGGTCTCGACTTAAGGCTGCGGCAGACAATGCTCACCTTCGATCCGTTGCCGCAATGGATCACCGCCGGCGGCGCGGCCTACGACCTCCAGCTCAGTCCCGGTGAAATGCGACCTATTTTCGTTGCCGTGAGTTGCGATTCCAACGAAGAGCGACCGCCGACGTTTGCCCGCGGTCTGATCGCGGCGCGCCGGGACATGCGAGCCTCAACGCGCGGCATGACGTCGGTCGAGACTTTCAACGATTAACGAAATGCTGTGCCGAGCGACGGCCGATCTGATGATACTGCTGACCGACACGCCGCAGGGCCGCATCCTTACGCAGGAATCCCCTGGTATTCGACGACCTTTGGCCGCGACGGCCTTATCACGGCGCTGCAGATGCTGTGGTGGTCAGCCGACGTAGCGCGGGGCGTGCTTCGTCGTCTTGCCGCCTATCAAGCCCAAACAACCGATCCGTTTGCCGACGCCGAACGCGGAAAAATACTGCACGAAATGCGCGGCGGCGAAATGGCGGCGCTGGGCGAAGTGCCATTCGGACTATACTACGGCAGCGTCGACGCCACGCCGCTGTTTGTTCTTCTTGCGGGTCTGTATGCCGCACCGGCGACATGGCGACCGTGACCGCGTTGTGGCCCGCGATCGTGGCGGCCCTCAATTGGATCGACGGCGCCGGCGACGCCGATGGCGATGGCTTCGTCGAGTACCGCCGCGCCGGCGATCTCGGCCTCGCCAATCAAGGCTGGAAGGACTCGCACGATGCAATCTTCCACGCCGACGGACGCTTGGCGCAGGGCGCCATCGCGCTCGCCGAAGTGCAAGGCTACGTCTACGCCGCCAAACGCGTGATCGCGCGCTGCGCGCGGCGGCTCGGACAAAGCGAGGCGGCTGCTAAGCTTGAAACCGACGCCGCCAAACTCGCGGAACGGTTCGAGGCGGCGCTCTGGTGCCCCGAAATCGATACCTATGCGCTAGCGCTGGACGGGGCCAAGGAGCCGTGCCGCGTTCGCAGCTCGAACGCCGGACAGGTCTTATTCACCGGGATAGCCGGCGCCGAGCGCGCCGGCCTGGTCACTGAAGGCTTGCTGCAGCCGCGCTTTTTTTCCGGCTGGGGAATCCGCACCATCGCCAAAGGCGAGTCGCGTTATAATCCGATGTCTTACCATGACGGATCGATTTGGCCGCATGACAACGCGCTCATCGCGCTGGGACTTGCGCGTTTCAATCACAAGCGATCGCTCGACAAACTCATCGGCGGACTGTTCGACGCTGCAACTTATATGGAGCTGCGGCGGCTGCCCGAGTTGTTCTGCGGATTTGAGCGCAAGCGCGGCCATGGCCCAACGCTCTATCCCGTCGCCTGCTCTCCCCAGGCCTGGGCCAGTGCGAGGCCTTTTACGCCGATCGAAGCCGCGCTCGGGCTGCAATTCGATCCGTTCGGCGGCGCGATCAAGCTGTTGAATCCGCGGCTGCCGCAGTTTCTTGATGAGGTGATCTTGCGGCAACTCCGCCTCGGCTCTTCGCGCGTCGATCTGAGAATTAGACGCCACGATGAAACCGTGTCGCTCGACATCCTTCGCAACACCGGAAATGCCATGGTCTCAATCGTGCACTCGTCATGAATTGAAAGAAGCCCCGACGCGGAGGTCGGGGCTTTTGCAGTTGCAGCGAGCTATTCGACCGGCTGGCCAGAGGGAACGACAAGCACAGCGACGTCACGCCGCCACACCGCGCCGTTATCGAATTGAATCGTCATCCCATCCGGGGCATAAATGGCGCCCTCATTCCAACTCGCGACCCAAATGTGGCCCGGGCGGTCGATCCATGCGCGTGAGGATTGGCCAAGTTCGTTCACGACGTTGAGGTCCCATCCATTTTGCGTGACGAATGCGGGTCCAAGGCCCACGGTGCAGCCGGCGACGCATTGAAATTGTCCGGAAACATTGAGGACCTGCCCGGGCGCGAGGGCGATAGCCGGCGCGGCCGGAGCAACGACTTGAACCTGTGGCGCCGGAATGGCGTCATAGAGTGGCCGCTCGTACGTTTTGGTAACGACCGTATTGGTCACGACACGGCGCCGGGCTGGTTCGCGCGCCACAACAGCGCCACGTGCGACGGGTCGTGCGGCTGGGCGCGTTGTCCGCGTGGTCGTGGTCGTTTGATCAGTCTGGACGACCGTCGGCGACGGTTGTTGCACGATAACTGTCTCCTGGGCATTCGCAATCGACGGCCCTGCCAAAAAGGCACAGCCTAGCGCGACAGAACTGGCGAAGATTCTCATTGTGTCCTCCATCCGCTTTGGACCCCGCCTTCAAGGTCCTGGCGGTTCACGCGAGTTCCTTCTTTTCGTTTCATCACGACCTCGTGTGTTGGGCGAACGATCCGATTTATCGGATTTTTGCTTTGCCTGCGCGTGTCGGTCCCGCGCCGCCAACACAAAACGAAGGAACTCGATGCAGCGCCGCCGCTTTATCCCGGTTAAGGCCATTGCACCAAGAGGCGGATGCGTATGGAACGGCTGCTGCGTGTGGACCGGCTGCCGGCGCTAGCGGGCGCGATGTTGCTGGCCTTCGTCATCGCGATGTCCGCGACGCTTGCCCAGGAGGACGCCGCACCGGCAAACAGCGCTGCGACTAACGGCGTCACGCCGGTTCCTGGCGCCACGCCGGTTCCTGAAGTTACGGTTCTGGCCTCACACGAAGTGGAAGGTATCCTCGGGCGCGAGGTTCGTAGTGCCGCCGACGAAAATATGGGGCATGTGGTCGATGTTCTCGTTGATCATGCCGGACAGGTCCGCGCGGCGATCATCGACTTTGGTGGATTCCTTGGCGTCGGCAGTCGAAAAATCGCAGTCGACTGGACCGCGCTGCACTTTCCTCCGCCCGGCAAGCCCGGGGCGCGGGTCACGCTTGAACTCAATCGCGACCAAGTGAACGCGGCGCCTGCTTACCAGGAGGGTAAGCCGGTCGTGGTTCTGGGTGCGTTGGGCAAGCTTGAGCCGCTACCAGAATAGAGCAAAGCGGGGGAGACTGTCCTGTCAGCGGAACCATGGCGCCGCGCTCGTGAAAGCCCCGATCTTGGTGCCGATCCTGGAGGCGATTTTGGGCCCGACGGCACCACGACGCATGATCCGGCGCCGGCGCTACAGCCGCCGGACGCCGACGAGCTGCCGTCGGCGCCATCGTCTCGCAGCTTACGCGGCCTCGATTGGTTCGTGTTTTTCGTTGCCGACGTGCAAACCGGGTTTGGGCCGTTCGTTTCGGTTTATTTGACCACGCAGAAATGGACGCAAGTCGACATCGGCCTTGTTCTATCGGCGGCGGGCCTCGTGTCGCTGTTGGGGCAGATGCCTGGGGGCGCCTTGGTCGATGCCGCCCGTTCGGAGCGTCTGGTCGCCGGTCTTGCGCTCGGCGCCATCTGCATTAGCGCGCTGGCATACGCGACGCTGCCGGTTTTTCCGACGGTGCTTTCTGCCGCGGTCTTGCAGGCACTGGCGAGTTGCGTGCTCGGGCCGGCCATTGCCGCCATCAGTCTTGGCCTCGTCGGCCATGCCGCCATCGGCGCGCGTCTCGGTCGCAACGCGCGCTTCGCGTCCGTCGGCAGCGGGCTTGCCGCGGCGGCGATGGGCGCGTGCGGTTATCTCTTGTCCGCGCGCGCGGTCTTTGTTGTCACCGTTCTTCTGCTCGCGCCCGCACTATTGGTGCTGAGGACGATCGCCGAAAGCGAGATCGATCCTGAGCGCGCGCATGGCGCGCCGCCGACCCACCGCGCCAAACCACCCACCATGGTCTCGATGCTGCGAGGCAGTCGGCCGCTGCTTATTTTTGGCGGCTGCCTGTTGCTGTTCCATTTGGCCAACGCGGCGATGCTGCCCTTAATGGGCAGTCTGCTCACGATGCGGTCGAGTCGCTGGGCGACGGTACTGATCGCGGCCTGCATCGTCGTACCGCAACTCGTCGTCGCGACGTCTTCGCCGTGGATCGGTGCGCGCGCACAGACTTGGGGCCGGCGGCCATTGCTGCTGATCGGGTTCGCGGCCTTGCCAATTCGCGGCATTCTGTTCGCGACGGTCGCGAGCCCCTCCCTAATCGTCGCCGTGCAAGTGTTGGACGGCGTAACCGCGGCCGTCTTCGCCGTCCTGGTGCCGCTTGTTGTCGCCGATCTCACGCGCGGGACCGGCCACTTCAATCTCGGGCAGGGGATCGTCGGCACCTTTGTCGGCGTCGGCGCTTCGCTGAGCGCCACGCTTGCCGGTTACTGCAGCGATCATTTCGGCGGTCCCGCGGCGTTCGCCGGACTGGCGGCGATCGCGTTTCTCGGCTTGATCGCGGTTTGGCTTTTTATGCCAGAGACCCGTCCCGAGCTGGCGGCGGATTCATAAAGCGCGCTGCGGCACTTGCGCTTCCTCGGCCACGAGGCGGAGCTGCGGCGCGGATGCCCGCAGCAGCCCGCGATAAACCGCAAGATAATCCTGCGCCATGCGTCGCGCGGTAAAGCGCTCCTCGAAACGCCTGCGGATATTGTCACGCGAAAGCTGGCTAAGGCGATCGACGGCGCCGATGGCCCCGGTTTCGTCTTCGACGACGAAACCGGTCAGGCCGTCTTCGATAATTTCGGACGCGGACCCGCGGTTAAACGCAATGACCGGCGTACCGCAGGCCATGGCTTCGATCATCACCAAGCCGAATGGTTCGGGCCAATTGATGGGAACCAGGAGCGCGACCGCGCCGCTCAGGAACGCGGACTTCTCGCGGTCGTTGATCTCGCCGATATACTCGACGCGTACCGATTGGATCATCGGCCGGATTTGCTCTTCGTAATACGTCTGATCGACGGGGTCGATCTTCGCGGCAACCTTGAGCGGCACGCCGCAGTGCTCGGCAATGCGGATCGCGCGGTCGAGGCCCTTCTCCGGTGCGACGCGGCCCAAAAAGGCGAAATAGGAAGGCTTGATCGGTCTGGGCTCCAGCAGGTCCGCCGGCAGGCCATGGTGAACGGTGCGCACCCAATTGGCCTGTGGCAGCGGCCGCCGCTGCGAATTCGAGATCGAGACCACCGGAAGCGACGAAAACACTTCGAACACCGGTTGGTGCTCGGGCAGATCAAGCCGGCCGTGCAGGGTGGTGATGAACGGCGTCGCCTGCCGCGAGAACAGCGAGAAAGGATAATAATCGAGGTGAAAGTGCAGAAAATCGAAATCGCCGGCGCGGCGATATACCTGCTCCAACATCATCATGAAGCGCATTAGGGTCGCGGACCGCGCCGTCGAGGCGAAGCGCCCGCGGCCAAACCTTAGCCAGTCGAGCCGACGTCCGCGAGTCGCCACTCGCGAAGAGGGTCACGTCGTGACCGAGCGCGATGAGTTCCTCGGTCAGCCAAGATACCACTCTCTCCGTGCCGCCATAGAGCTTCGGGGGAATGGCCTCGGTAAGCGGGGCGACCTGCGCAATGTGCATTGCGGATTTTCCTTTCGGCTTTTGGGGCTGACGTCGTCAACGTGAACCCACCCCGGTCAGAGGGAACAACGCAAAACTGCGAAAATATTTTCATTGCGGGGCGGAACTTATTTTTCCGTGACGCTGGGAACTTTCCGCACTTTGCGGCGTCGACACTGACTGGTTGAGCAAACTGAGCGTCGGGCTTGCCGGGAACCAGCCCGCGCGAGGGACGAATTATTGATGGCAGCAGGTGCCGCGCCTATGGCCGATCTTTGTGGTTATGCCAGCCGTCCCCTCGCATTTGTCTTCCATTACGTTCGGCTGCGGCCGATGTCTCATGCAATCATTCTTGCGGCGGTGCTGTCCGCCGTGGCCTGCTCGGTCGGCACGCAGTATGGCGTGAAGTTTTTGGTCGACATCCTGTCGAACCATAACAACACCGACGTGTGGATTGCCTTTTGCCTTCTTGGAGCGCTGGTAGCCGCCGACAATTTGCTCTGGCGGGTAGCGAGTTGGATCGCCAATTTCGCTTTCGTCGGCGTGACGGGTGACTTGCGGCGCGATTTGTTCCGTCACCTCACCGGTCATTCGCCCAGCTATTTCGCCGACCGCCTGCCGGGAACCCTGGTCGCCCGCGTAACGGCAACGTCGAATGCGATCTTCACCGCTGAAAACATGTTCATCTGGAATGTGTTGCCGCCGTGCGCGGCGACGGTCGCCGCCATCGCGCTTGTCGGCACGATAAGCCTTCCGATCGCCGCCAGCCTAGGCGTTGTTGCCGGCATCATGGTGTGCATGATGTTTCGCTTGGCCGCGCGCGGGCGTCCGCTGCACCACGATTTCGCCGACAAGGCCGCCGCGGTCGATGGAGAAATGGCCGACGTAGTCGGCAATATGCCGCTGGTCCGCGCTTTCAGCGGACTCCTGCGCGAACACCGCCGCTTCGATGCGACAGTCGAACGTGAAATGGAGGCTCGGCGCCGCAGCCTCTATTATCTGGAGAGACTGCGCATCCTCCATGCGTTCGTGACTATCGCGCTGACGCTGGCGCTCTTGGCCTGGGCAATCGTGCTGTGGCAACAGGGCAACGTCACGACCGGCGATGTCGTACTGGTCTGCACGCTCGGCATGTCGGTCCTGCATGCTACGCGTGACTTGGCGGTTGCGCTCGTCGACATCATTCAGCACATCGCTCGCCTGTCGGAGGCGCTACTGACCTTACTGGTGCCACACGAATTGCGCGACCACCCTGAGGCAACGGCGCTGGTTCGCCGCGGCGCCAGCGTGAGGTTCGAGCACGTTCATTTTCGCTACGACGGTCGCCCCATCTTCCAGGATCTCAATCTCAGTTTGATGCCGGGCGAGCGGGTCGGGCTGGTAGGGCCGTCGGGCGGTGGCAAATCGACGTTGTTGACCCTATTGCAGCGCTTCTATGACGTTCAGCGGGGGCGGATTCTGATCGACCACCAGGACATCGCCCGGGTCACGCAGCAAAGCCTACGCGAATATATTGGCGTGGTGCCGCAAGATATCTCGCTATTTCACCGCTCCGTCGCAGAGAATATCCGTTACGGCAGGCCAACTGCCTCGGACGACGAAGTTCTCGAAGCTGCAATCGCGGCGCGGTGCGATTTTATCGAAGACTTTCCGGCGGGCATCCGCACGATCGTCGGGGATCGCGGCGTGAAATTGTCGGGGGGACAGCGCCAGCGTATCGCCATTGCCCGCGCCTTCCTCAAGAACGCGCCGCTTTTGCTGCTCGACGAAGCAACGTCCGCGCTGGACGGCGAGTCCGAAGAAGCGATCCGCGAAGCCTTGGGCCGGCTGATGAACGGGCGCACGGTGATCGCCATCGCCCATCGCCTGTCCACGGTGCGAAGTTTCGACCGGATCGTCGTGCTCCAACTGGGCCAAGTGATCCAGGACGGTCCACCCGATCTGCTGATGGGCAGGGAGGGATTCTACCAAAGGCTTGTGCAGCGCGAGATGCACCGCCTGACCAGTCAAGCGGCCTAGCGGCCCCAAAGCTAATTTTAGGGAACGAACGGCCGCGGCCCGCGTTGCCATTACGGACGGGGTCCTTCCCGCCTCAGCCCCCCAATCCCCGTCCAGGAGCCCCGCGCGCACTCGCCGGGGCTCTTCGTTTTGGGGAACCCTCATTGTCTTGCGGGCGCCACCACTGCCTTCGCTGACTGCCGCGATCAGGCCACGCTTGGCTGCGCGGGTCTGCGCCGCGGCCCCATGAAGCCAAACAAAAATCCAGCAACCTTACGCATCTGGATCTCCTCCGAGCCCTCGGTGATCCGATAGCGCCGGTGATGGCGGTAGATGTGTTCGAACGGCTTATGGCGGGAGTAGCCGACGCCACCGTGCACCTGCATGGCGCGATCGGCAGCCTCGCAGCAGAATCTATTCGCCCAGTAATTGCACATCGACACCTTGTCCGAGAGCTGCTGCTCGATCTCGCTTGGCGTCATTTGACCCATTTCCCAAGCGGTTTTGCGGATCAGAAGCCGCAGCATCTCGGCTTGGGTAGCGAGTTCGACCAACGGCCATTGGATGGCCTGGTTCTCGGCGAGCGACCGTCCGAACGGTTTGCGCTGCCGCGCGTATTCCACGCTCGCATTGATGCAATAGACCGCCGCACCGAGCGAGCTCGCCGCCTGGCGAATGCGGTTCTGGTGCACGAAGCATTGCGCCAATGCGAGGCCATCGCCGACCTTGCCGAATAGCGCATCCTCGGCAACGAATACATCCGTGAAGCTCACCAGGGGATGATCCGTCGGCATGTTAAAGGTCCACAAATACTCTTCGACTTTCACGCCTTCGGCGTTGGCCGGCAGCAGGAAGCAGGTGATACCACCGCCGTCGCCGTCCTGTCCCGAAGTCCGGGCAAACAGCGCACAATGGGTGGCGACGTGCATGCCGGTGGTCCACATCTTCTCGCCGCCGATCAGCCAGCCCGCGACGCCGTTGCGTGTCCCGCGGACGGCTCGCGTCTCCATGTGCGTGGCATCCGAGCCATGATTGGGTTCCGTCAGGCCGAAGGCGATGCGGTATTCTCCGGTGATGCTGCCCTCAATCATGGCCTGCTGCTCGGGCCTGCCGTAAAGATCAAGCATGGTCACAAACGGCAGATTGCCGACAATGGAATGCTCGTTCTGCAGATCGTTGTGGAGGCCAAGACCCTTCGCCGCAAAGTGTTCGCGTATCACCGCCATCCACAAATCTGAACCGTCGCGGCCGCCGTACTTCTTCGGCAAGGCGAAGCGGTAATGGCCGGCGCGGTCGGCAAGCTCCCTGGCGCGTCCCAGCAAAGCTTCCCAATCCGGGCGCGGCAACCCCCCGCGTTCGAAATCAGTCCGTGCCCACTCGCGCCGATGATCGAAGAAACGGATGTTGTCGTCCGCGTTTTCGAGCGGGCGGATCTCCGCCTCGATGAAATCATCCAGGCGATCGAGATAGTCGATTAGACCGCTCGGCAGATTGAAATTCATGTCGAGGTTCGTTGCCAAGGCTATTCCTCCGCTGCATCTTTTTTTCTCTCATCCTCGGATCCGCTCCGCGCGACCGCCGCGACGTAAGCGGAATAGCTGGGCTGATCGATGGCAAGCCGATCCAGCGTGGTCGCGCGCAGGTGCTCGCGCAACTCCGCTCGATCGAGCGTGATTTTTCCGGAGGCGATTTGCTCGCAAAGCTCCTGTCGCATCGCCTCAAGCTCGTCATTCCTGCCGAGGAGCTTTGCCAGGCGGCTGTGCTCTCGCTCCTCGGCGGCGGCTTGCAGCTCGACCTCCCGACGCACCAGATCAAGGACGTTGATGCTGACACGCAGATTAAAGGCGTGACTGCCGCTCAAAGACGGCAGCAGGTCGTCGCGGAGAAATTTCGCCACTGACGCCAGCAACTCGGTCGCCGGGGGATGCTTCATCGCACGCTCCCCGGGGCGAGAATGTCTAAAAGATCGAGTTCGGTTTCAGAGATGCGCCGCCCGATCATCGCCCCCTCCACCGTGATGCGCCCGCCGGCCTGTCCCGGACACGCCATCGAGCGGCACATCAGCCCCCAGCGGAGCGAACCCAAAGTGCGCCAATAGAGTACCCTGCTAACGTCGATGTCCTCGCCACCCTCGGAACGATAGCCCTCGAGCATCTGCTCGACGCTCCCGAAGCCGCCGACCGGCTCATCGATCATGCCAAAGCGCCAGCTGTTGACCGTTATCCAGCCTAGATCTTCGGCAGGGTCGCCAAGATGCGCGAGTTCCCAGTCGAGCACTGCCCGCACTCCCTCGGGGCCGACAATCAGGTTCCCGTTGCGAAAATCCCCGTGCACCAGCCGCGGCACACGCGCTTCGCCCGGCGCGCGATCGCGCAACCATCGGAACGCCGCCTCGAATACCGGGCTGCCGCCGCCAAAAGATCGATAACTGCGGTAAAGCCCGTCAAGATCGCCGAGCGCAAACTGCGCTTTCAGTTGCGGGAGGGTCGCCAGCGGAATCGCGTGGATACGAGCGAGAATCGCGCCGCATTGAAAGCTCAGCTTCGATCGTATCTCGGCGAATTCCGGATTACGCAGAATGCGCCGCGCAAGCGTTTCGCCTTCAATTCTCGCCGACAAGAATCCCGCACCGAGGCCGTCCCACGGTTCGAGGATGTGACAGACGCGCGGTGTCGGCACACCGCATTCGCCGGCGCGGCGAATAAGACGAGCCTCACAGTCGGGTTCGATGGTGCGCTCGCTCGGCAAAGCATCGGCAGAGAGGCGGCGCATAATCAAGGGCGCCGCACCCGCGCTGCCGACCGCTTCCAACGCCCAGGTTTCTTTGCTGGCGCCTCCGGTCAGGCGCTGGAGCGATCCCCGCTTGAGGTTGCCAAAGCCGAGACGAACGAGAAGGGCATCGAGTTTGTCGGCAAGGCAAGCGTCATCATCCAGGTGTGATTGCGACTGCCCCACGGGCCACCCTCTCAGGCCGACGACCTCATATACCACATGGCGACGGGGTTAAGTCGTGCGTCACAGCAAACGCAGCCGCACGATGATCCATATGGATCAAAAAGCGATCCCGCGCAGCCACGCCGATGCCTGCTTTGTCGTCGATTGTGTTGCAAAACTCGAAAGTTGAAGGGCTACGAATTTTTCGCAAAAATAAGAAACCGAACGCAATCGCTGATTCGTATAGTCTCTGTCGCGCTACCGAACTCGCCTATGAGTTTAACGTGAGGCGGTGAGGTCCCTCATATCTTTACACGAAGGTCGCGCCAGCAGCCCGCAGAATTTTTGAGCACCAATGAAAAACGAGTTTTGCAACACAATCTCGTCAAAAGCGGACGAAACGGATCCGGAAGCGGCCGATTAATACTGACGGACGCAGAGCGCCAGCCCTTCTCCCGAACCGCCGACGCACGATGCCGTCTCGCTCTCGGCATCTTTGCCGATTCGGATCTTGCCGCCAGGACAGGTGACGGAGACAAGCTTTTCGCCCGGCGAACAGGTGAGCTCACACCTGGTGTCGCACGCTGGCGCAGTGATCACATGCAGGCCCGCCGTCCCGGGAGGGCCGGGCGGCCCGACTGGACCCGTCGGGCCCGCCGGACCGACACCTCCGGACGCGCCGGACGGACCAGGTGGACCAGCGAGGCCCGGAATACCCTGGGCCCCTTGCGGTCCGGGTGGCCCTGGCGGTCCTGCCGGACCCGGCGGCCCTTGCTGTCCTTGCGGACCTTCAAAGCATCCGCTCAACGACAAGCCGGCGGCCAACGCGACGACGGCAACAGATAAACGCATTGATTTTTCTCGACAGGTTGATCTTTCGGCGTCTGTTTCGCCCGTAAAGCGTTTGCCGGAATACGCATTATGGCACCTTTTTGAGGTCATTTGATCACGTCGATCACTCCGGCTGGAAAGTTTATCGCCGCCAATGTCCTAAGGTTGACAGCCGTCCGCTATCCATTTGCCGAACAGATCGATGCGCGATTGAGGCCAGTGGCCTTCTCCTTTCGGAGGTGGCGGCGGCATGACAGCGCCCCCGATCCCGCGAATCCGGTCGAAGATCGCGGCCGCGTGGGTCTTTACGTCATCATAACTGGCCAGGTTGAATGCCTTGCTCATCCCCTGAATATCCCGCTCCGTAAACAGCGGCCGGATGTCAGTTTTGAAGCTGGTCAGCTTGCTCATTGTGTCTCCTGCACTAACGCGACAGGCGGGAAAGTCGTTGCCGGTTCGGATCGGCCCCGCGCCGCAATGATTCTCAGGCAGATTCGAAAGCCGCTTTCAGCTCTCGCATTTGAACGGTACCAAGCGTCTCCACCGAGACCTGCGAGGCTTGACGGCGCGATCGCCCGGACTGCCCTCAGACTATCGGAACGCCGGCATAGCTCAAGATCAACAACATTGTCAGGCCGGCCATGAGCAAACCGAGGGCCACCAGCGTAAGTCGCTGCCAAAAATTGATCGCGAGCGCTCTGTGCCGAATCCCTAGCGTCAATGGTCGGCTCCGCCGTCAATGTCCAGTTTATGGTCAATGACTCAAAAAAGTACGCAGCGACGGGCGGCTGGGGCTTTGCCGACTTTAAGGACGGAAAACCCGGCAACGAGGCATTGCACAAAACGTGCTTCGCCTGCCACGAGCCTGCCAAAGCTCGCGACTTTGTCTTCACCCATTACGCGCCTGCGCCCTGAACTGAAGAACGCTGGGCAACGAAGATCGCTTAACTCCTCGCGTCACAAAAGTGACAACCGATGGCTGCCTTCGGTGATTCAATCAGTCGCGACCTGGAATTATTGCAAGCGGGGGCGAAACCATTGAACGACGGTATTCGTTGGTACATACTTTGCCCGGAGCCAACGGCTTTTTCGCGGGGATCGCGGGTGTGCGACGCACAACACGAAAATCCACTCCAGCGGCGTTTTGATGCGATCTTAAGATCCAAGTGGCTGGTAAGCGCCCTGCCGTTGGCGGCTGTCGTGCTTCTCGCCAGCTGCGATGCGATCGTCCTCGATCCCAAAGGGCCCGTCGGGATCGCAGAAAACACGCTCCTCATAGACTCGCTTGCCATCATGCTCGCCATCGTGATCCCGACGATCGCTGCGACCTTTGCTTTCGCCTGGTGGTTCCGGGCCTCCAATACGAAGGCGACGTATCGGCCGGAATTCGTCTATTCCGGCCGCATCGAGCTCATAGTCTGGGCCATTCCCGTGCTCACGATCATGCTGCTCGGCGGCGTGATCTGGATCGGATCGCATGACCTCGATCCAAGCAAGCCCTTGGCATCGAAAACGCCGCCGCTTGAGGTCCAGGTGGTTTCGCTGGATTGGAAGTGGCTGTTCATTTACCCGAACCAGAGCGTCGCCAGCGTCAACCTGCTTGTGGTACCCGCCGGCGTGCCCATCCATTTCTCGCTGACGTCCGCGAGCGTGATGAGCGCGTTCTTCATCCCGCAACTCGGCAGCATGATCTACACGATGAACGGCATGACGACGCAGCTGAACCTGCGCGCGGACGCACCTGGCACCTTCCACGGCCTGGCGAGTCACTACAGTGGCGATGGCTTCTCGGACATGCATTTCGACGTGCAGGCCGTACCGGCGGAGCGATTTGCCGCCTGGATTGACGCCACGCGCAACTCCGGCCCAACCCTCGATGCCGAAAGCTACGTGGCGCTGAGCAGGCAAAGCATGAACATAAGTCCTTTCACTTTTGGCGCGGTCGAGCCAGAGCTGTACCAGCAGATCGTGACCCAGCAACTGCCCCCCGGACCTGGCCCACAAGCCGGCCTGCTCGACCCGATCCTATGTTTGCGAATGGAGCGCTAGCATGCTGGGCAAGCTGAGCTGGGCGGCCATTCCGTTCGACCAGCCGATCCCGCTTTTCGCAGCGGCGTTGGTCGGCGTGGTGGTCATCGGCGTTCTCGCCTGGGTCACGCTGGAGGGCTGGCTGCCTTACCTTTGGCGGGAGTGGATCACCAGCGTCGACCACAAGCGGATCGGGATCATGTACGTCCTGCTCGCGGCCGTGATGCTGCTGCGCGGCTTTGTGGACGCGATCATGATGCGGTCGCAACAGGCGCTGGCGTTCCACTCTGACGGCTACCTGCCGCCCGAACACTACGACCAGATATTTTCGGCCCACGGTACGCTGATGATTTTCTTCGTCGCCATGCCGTTCGTGATCGGGCTGATGAACTTTGTCATGCCGCTGCAGCTTGGCAGCCGCGACGTCGCGTTCCCGACGCTGAACTCGGTGAGCTTTTGGCTGACCGCGACCGGCGCG
This sequence comes from uncultured Hyphomicrobiales bacterium, assembly GCA_964459765.1. Lineage (GTDB taxonomy): Bacteria > Pseudomonadota > Alphaproteobacteria > Rhizobiales > Xanthobacteraceae > BOG-931. Next base: position 79,727 of record CAYWNY010000003.1, read on the forward strand.
CTGCTGGTCAACATTTCGCTGGTCGTCGGCGAATTCGCGCGCACCGGATGGCTGCCGTTTCCTCCGCTTTCCGAGATCACCTACTCACCCGGCGCAGGCGTCGACTATTATCTTTGGGCGCTGCAAATCTCCGGCGTGGGGACGCTCCTGACCGGCGTAAATTTCGTCACGACGGTCCTGAAGATTCATGCTCCCGGCATGACCTACATGCGCATGCCGGTGTTCTGCTGGACGACGCTCGCCACCAATCTGATGATTGTCGCCGCCTTTCCCATCCTGACAGCAACCTTGGCGATGCTGCTGCTGGACCGTTACCTCGGCTTCCACTTTTTTACCAACGAGGCCGGCGGCAACATGATGATGTTCATGAACCTGATCTGGGCATGGGGACATCCGGAGGTTTACATCCTGATTCTGCCGGCCTTCGGCGTTTTCTCGGAGGTGGTTTCGACGTTCTCCGGCAAGCCGATATTCGGCTACCGGTCGATGGTCATGGCGACGATGGCTATCTGCATCCTCTCCTTTACGGTGTGGTTGCACCATTTCTTCACCATGGGCGCCGGCGCCGACGTCAACGCGATCTTCGGCATTACATCGTCGATCATCGCCGTGCCGACGGGCGTAAAGATCTTCAATTGGCTGTTCACGATGTATGGCGGCCGCATCGTCTATTCGACGCCGATGTTGTGGTCGATCGGCTTTATGGTCACGTTCGTGATCGGTGGCGTAACCGGCGTTCTGGTGGCAGTGCCGCCGGCCGACTTCGTGCTGCACAACAGTCTTTTCCTCGTCGCCCATTTCCACAACGTCATCATCGGCGGCGTCCTGTTCGGCATGTTCGCCGGCTACACGTTCTGGTTCCCGAAGGCGTTCGGCTTCCGTCTGCACGAAGGGCTCGGCAAGGCTGCGTTCTGGTGCTGGTTCGTCGGCTTCTACCTCGCCTTTATGCCGCTCTATGTCCTCGGCCTTATGGGCATGACGCGGCGCATGCAGCACTACGACGTCGCCGCCTGGCGGCCGTGGCTGCTGATCGCGGCCGGCGGCGCGGCGATCATTCTCGTCGGGATAACCCTGCAAATCGTGCAACTCGCCGTGAGCATTCGCCGGCGCGCGGAACTGCGCGACGAGACCGGCGATCCGTGGAATGGGCTTTCGCTCGAATGGTCGACATCCTCGCCACCACCGGTCTTCAACTTTGCGGTGCTGCCAAAAGTCGAAGGCCGCAACGCCTACTGGACGATGAAGCAGCGCGCACGCCAGCAGGGCAGGCTCGCCGACGAGCCAGGCTATCAGGGCATCGAGATGCCGAGGAATAGCGCAACGGGCTTCGTGTGTGCGTTCTTCGCCACCTTTGTGGGATTTGCGCTGATTTGGCACATTTGGTGGATGGTCGGCGTGGCGGCAGCGGGCGCGTACGCGACCTTCGTTGTCTTCGCCTGGCGGGACAGGGTCGAGTACACCATTCCGGCTGACGTGGTCGCGCGCATCGATCGCGCCAACCGAAGCGCACGCGGCGAGGCGCTTGCTCGCATTGAGGCGACGGCATGAGCGCTTTCGAAGCGGCCGCAGGCGATTTTAATCGCAGGGAGCCCGACCGGGAGTCGTGGAAACGCCGACAAACCGCCGATGAGCTGGTGTCGAAGCGCATCATTGTTGCATACGGCTTCTGGATCTTTCTGCTCAGCGACATCATCATGTTCTCCGCCTTCTTCGCGACTTACGCCGTGCTGGTCGATGCGACGGCGGGTGGACCGAGCGGGCGAGATCTGTTCAACCTGCGTAACGTCGGAATTGAAACGTGCTGCCTGCTCCTCTCCAGCTTTACGTGCGGCCTCGCGAGCATCGGCGCGCAGCTGCGCCGCGGCCCGTGGTTCTACGGCGCGATGGCGGCAACCTTCATACTGGGAGTGGCGTTTCTCGGCATCGAGGTCCACGAGTTCGCGGGCATGATTGCGCAGGGCGCAGGCCCATCGCGAAGCGCGTTCCTGTCGGCGTTCTTTACGCTTGTCGGCTGCCACGGCCTGCACGTGACCGCCGGCCTCTTCTGGCTGCTGACGATGATGGCGCAGGTGTTCGCCAAGGGCTATCGCGCGGATATTCTCAGACGCGTGCTCTGCTTCGGCCTGTTTTGGCATACCCTCGATATCATTTGGGTCGCGTTGTTCACCGTCGTTTACCTGATGGGAGCCGTGCAATGAGCGATTCCGCGCAGCAACGCGACTCTTATGACGCGGACGCCGCGCCGGGTTATGAGCACATCGACGAGCATGACGCTGCCAAGACCGCCGGGAGCTATCTGGTCGGACTCGGCCTGGCGGCGCTGCTCACCATCGTGTCTTTCTTTGTCTCAAGCACCACTCTGGTTTGGGGTCCGAGTATTCCCGTCGCGTTGGTCGTTCTCGCGATCGCGCAGATGGGCGTTCACCTCGTTTTCTTCCTCGACATCACCACCGGCCCTGACAACGTCAACAACGTCATGGCGCTAGCTTTCGGCGTGTTGATCGTTCTGTTGCTGCTGGTCGGCTCGCTCTGGATCATGGCAAACATGAACCACAACATGATGCGCATGGATCAAATGATGCAGATGCACCGCTGAACTTCCCAGAGGCCCGTCAACATCCGGGCGCATCGGCCGCCGGCGAATGGCAGCAGACAGGATAGCTGGCGGAGGGAGTGTCTGCGCAAAAGCCAAAATTACTGAGTAATATCAAAGAACTAGGAAGCCGCCGTGTTCTGTACCCGCAAATCTACCCACAAAGACTCCCCGGATTGTAGCGATCAATGGCGAACGTCAGGGGACAGTACGTTTGCGCAGTTCGATTCCGATTCACTGCCTGAAGACGCAGTGCGCACACAACCGGTCCCCGCCGCAAATTCCCTACTTACAGAGAAAATACAAAGAAATCTGCGATACTCGGGCCGGCTACCAGGCGCCAAAGCGCATGTCAGCCGCGACTCTCGGAAGCTTTTTAGGTCAACCTGCGCGACATAACGGGGAATTATTTCGGCGCCCAACCTTGCTGCCATGCTGCCGGGGGTTTCGCATCGACAAGTACGAAGGCGACACGACAGACTCGGCCGCTGTTATTCACCCAAGCATGATTGGTTCCTTGTTTGACCAATACGTCTCCTGCTTTCAAATGCACTTCCGTGTCGTCCATCAGCATGTCGATCTCGCCGTCCAGCACAATCGCATAGTCGAGGCTTCTCGTCCTATGCGTATTGGGATGCCGCGTGTAGCCTTGCGTAGCCGGATCAATGCCCATCGCGGTCAAGGTCTTTTCGTGATCGGCATGCGACGGGACTGCGTGCTTAGTCGTCGGCGGAAAGTCGACGACGCGAAAAACCGTCCCGTGTGCCGGCGGCGGCACCCCGACTTTTGTCTCGGCCTTATCGACAGACTCGGACAAACCGACGGGGAATTCGCTCGTTACCCAAAGATTAAGGACAGCATTACCGCCCGGGCTGCGAGGCTCGGGAGTCGTGGATTCGTCGAAAACGGCGACCGCCTTTCCATGCTGATCGTGGCCGATAACGACCCGGCGTACGGGCTTTGAAACCATGCCGAACTCTCCTCTCTCTATTGGTCCGTTAATCCAGCGGAACTACCGGCAAAAGCAGATGCGATGGCCGCTTGGCGTCGTGATAGATCTTATGCGGGGTCGTTTTGCTGCTGACGATGTGATTTGGAACGTACTCCGCATTTGTCGCTCCGCCGACTCCCGTCGGCATGTCAGCGGCCGCAATTTCAAGACAAATGCGATGTCCCTTGCGGAACAGGTTTGCCGTTGCCATCAGCTCGATGGCGTACTCGGTTATTTCGCCCGGCGTCACCTTCTTCTGCCCCGCCCGCGTTAAGGGATGCCATGGCCGCCATGGCTTGGAACGCTCGGCATCAAGCGCACGGTGCGATGCCTTGAGCCAGCCACGGGTAACTTCGCGTTCAGGAAGGTTCTCGGCGATCTCGCGCTCGTCCTCCCGAACGGTCCGCACGGAAACATCGGGCCCGACATCTTTGATAATGACGAACCAATTGGTGTCGTTTTGATCGATTTCGGCAAAGAGGTTTAAGACCGACGGTCCGGCAATCTGCCGGGCCCGCGCATCTTGAGCGCCCGTTTCACACCTTGCACAGCGAAATCATTCGCTGGTACGACCACTGGCTCAAGAATATCGACACTGGCGTCGGCGCCATGCGCGCCGCCTTCGCCGCCGTCGAGCCGGGCCTGCGCGATCGCGATATTGCCGCCATCGCGCAATCCTATAGTCAACGCCACGGCAGCGAGAATGGCATTTATCTGTGCGCGTCGATGCCACCCGACCACCCTGCTCCGATTAACCAGCGCCACTATCAGAGCCGCGTCATCAACGATGGCGACGTCATCGCACTACTGGTTGAGGATTCCGGTCCCGGCGGCATGTACACTGAGCTTGGCCGCACGTGCGTGGTCGGCAAAGCGTCAGCGGAACTCAAGGACGAATTCGCCTTCGCGCTCGAGGCGCGCAAATTCACCTTGTCGCTGCTAAAGCCCGGCACGCCGGCCAGGGACATTTACGCGGCCTACAACGATTTCATGCGTCAAAATTGCCGGCCCCAGGAGAAACGGCTCTACGCCCACGGCCAGGGTTACGACCTTGTCGAACGTCCGCTGATCCGCCAGGACGAGCCGATGGGCATCGAAGAGAACATGAATATCGTCGTGCACCCGACTTATATCCGCGGCCACGCGTTCTCTTGCGTCTGCGACAATTATCTGATCACGGCGAATGGACCGCGTGAGCGGTTGCATCGCTTTGCTGAATCGATCACCGAGCTTGGATAAAGAGCACCACTATGATCGGCGCAATCCCCCGCCAGACCTACGCTCGGACTAGATGTGACAACATAACGTCGATTGCGCGTAGCCCAGACATCCCGCGCTCTTTCCAGTATCGGCAGGTCGCGCGTGTTCCATAATCTGTCATTACACGAATCGCTGACGGGATGCTTGTCGGGCGGAAAATGGTCTCCGCCCTCCCCCTTTGATTTGATGCGACTTTCCGCCGGCGGCGGCGTTCTACCCACAAAGTTACCCACGACAACGGCGAACTGTAGGATCGGCCGCACCAAAATCGAAAGGTTGTGTTGTCTGCTTTACCCCGGATTGTGTTGCAAAACTCTCGTTGAGAGGGCCGCTGAACCGTGATTCCGTCGAA